>DAISHL010000139.1:0-5902 GCA_036822555.1 Bacteroidota bacterium
TCTAGATGATACGCAAATACGAGAAAGATCAGAAGCTTTTAATGGAATTAAAAGGAGATAAACAACCTTGTGGTTTCTACCCGGACCCTTTCCCATTTACCCTGAATGAACTGAGCATTCAACCTGGCGATTGTGTTTATACATTAACAGATGGTTATCCCGATCAATTTGGCGGGGTTAATTCAGAGGCACGCAAATCTGGCGGAAAAAAATTCAGATATAAAACATTGGAGAACCTCTTAATGGAGAACAGCAATAAACCATTTGATGAGCAAAAAGAATTGCTGAATACGGCCATAGAGAACTGGAAAGGAGAATTAGACCAAGTGGATGACATTTTAGTGATTGGTGTAAAAATTTAGACATGAAGATCAAAAGACACATTTCATTAGTTCTAGGTTTAACTTTGCTGAACTTCATAGGTATTTCTCAGACATTAAACCAATTGGACACTGAAGGAAAACGTCATGGCAAATGGCTTGTATATCTTGATCAGAATTGGAAAAGAACCGATGACAGCACTAAGGCATACTTTAAAAAATTCACCCATTATGATCATGGAGTGAACATTTATCCTATGGGGCCATGCGGTAAAAAAGGATATCGCCTTGAAGGACCAAGTCCGAAAAAAATGATAGGCAATTATGAATTCCTGGATGGTGAATACAAATGGTACGATGAAAAAGGTATAGTTAGATCTATTCACGCATTCAAGAACGGAGAGTATGTCGCGTGTAAAGAATTCTTTAAAACCGGCGAATTACAGCAACATTTTGATTACACCAAGAAATGCGAAGGTCAGGAACATGGCTGGATCGTTTATGTTTACAACAAAGATGGGTCGACCATTTTGACATCCCCTACTTGTAAATATTCAAAATTAATATTGCCTAAAATGATTGATTGATACTATACCAATGTATGAACAGGAAAAAAACTAATTTAAACAAAAAAGCCGCTCCAATCAGTAGCGGCTTTTTACATTTTATATCTTTTCCTTAATGGATCATTACTTTTTTAACTTCTCGTGTTTTCTCACCATTCATCTGAAGAAAGTAGATTCCTTTAGATAAGCCTTCAACATTCAGTTGCTTAACACAACATTCCTTACTGATGCTCTCCTCGATCACCGTTTGTCCTAAACTATTTATTAGAACAATCTTGGCTCCCGAAACATTCATGTTATTGTATTTAACCATTAAATGATCAGAAGCCGGATTTGGATAAACCTCAAGATCAAAACTTGCCGCCTGTTGCTCTGTGATACTAACATTTAATGCTGCGCTGCCTGTAACCTTAAAATCATAACTTCCTTCATTGATATCATTGTTAAATACATGAATGATGGCTGTTTTTGTGCCAAGGGACAATGGTGCAAATTGAACACTTAATATCTGTGCTCCTGAAGGCGATAAGGTGAATGGTGTTGCAGGACCAACAATTGAAAATTGGGATGCATCTGCGCCGGTAATAGTAATAGAAGTCACATTTAAACTTGCTAAACCTGTATTTTGCACAATAAAATTATTTGTAGCACTTGCATTTATGATCACAGAACCAAAGTCAGTATTATTGGTAGTGCTCGTAGCAACAGAACCATCTGCAATATTCTGGGAATTCCCAATCACATTGATCTCCGGATTGGCATACAAATGTGTATTGATCACAAAAGCTCCATTCTGTCTGTCCAATGCAAAAATGTTCTTGCTTGGCAAGTACGGATACAAACCCCATTGACCATTGTAATTGGCACTTCCGGTTGGCCAGTTATTATTATTTCCGCCTGCTGCAGGATAGGTATCAAAATAACCCGCAAGCACTGGTGCACTTGGATTTGATATATCCCAAAGCTGAGTTCCATCCTGATAGGCACTAATAAAGCAATACTGATTGCTTACCATGAATGGATTATGAGGTGTAGTGGCCGTAAATTGATTCACAACTGCTGTTACCTGTATATTCGATAAATTGGTAACGTCTAAAACTTTGATTGGTAAACTGGCAGGAACTTCGTCCAACATCACCAGGGTCTTACCATCCGGCGTTAAAGCCGTTGCATGATTGTAACCTGAACCCGGATAATTGGTCAAAGATCCCAATTGAGTAAAAGTATTAGCCGCCGTTAATTTGTATACATAAAGTCCCTGATATGCTGCCGAAGCAAACACTGTATCGTTTCTTGAAAAGGCATCATGCACATAGGTAATGGTAGGATAATCCTGTTTAAGCTCTCGCAATAACACCGGTGCAGTCGGAGTAGCCAAGCTATACACATTTAAACTGCTGGTGGTATTGTTGCTATAGGTAATGCCTGATACATACAGCTTATCGCCGTCAACCCAACAGGCATGACCTCTTCTGAATAAATTCATGTTCTGACTAACAAGTGTTACTGTAGATGGCAATGTACTTAGATCAACAATCTGCAGACCGGTTGTACCGGCCCCGTTATCATTTACAATGTAACAGTAGTCCTTATAGGTGTTCATTGCACGCCAGTTGCCAGGACTAGCAGTAGCTGAAATAAAAGCAGACACTGACGGGGTATACGGGTTAGTGATATCAATGAAGTAGGTACCGGTGGTGGAACCGGCTATTCCGTATTCTTTACCGGTAAGTGTATCGTGCCATCCCCAACATCCGGAATATTTGACACCGGTTCCCGGTTCAGGACTGGTAATACTTAGTAATGTAAAATTGGATGAAGCGTATTGCGCATCAAGTTTAGCAACACTAACTGCAACCAATAAAAATAGAAAATAGATTTTTTTCATGTGTATATTTTAAATTGATTACTAAACTTAGTGAAAATGTTCCAAAAAACAAAACGGAGATCCAACATTCGTCAGATCTCCGTTCAATTGATTCACTAATTCCTTTTAAACAATTGGAGGCGGCACCGAAGCAAATAAAGGAACCAACTCCGGTTGCGCTTCTGCTGAAGCCCAATTGGCCATACCGGCTTTCCATACCATCGTTTGACGGGTAAGTTGTCCGCTGGCCACCATGGTCTTTAATTGCTCTAGGTTAAATGGTCCAGCTTGCGCATTATTTAATACCACATGAAATTGAACAATTGGAGGCGGTGGAGGAACTGCACCTGTTTGTTGATTCATGTTGTTTTGATTCATCATATTGGTCATCATATTGCCCATTCCGAATCCAACACCCATACCAACACCAGCACCACCAATTCCCTGGTTCTTGGCAGCATCTCCAATGGCCTGCGCTGTATTGAATTGTGCCAGCTTTTGCATATCAATGGCATGTAAACGCGAATAATTGAAGATCTCTTTTTTAAGTTCCTCAGGCATCGATACATTCTCAACCAAAAACTTTGTGATATTCAATCCGTACTCCACAAAATCATCATGCAATTTTGTCTGACCCAGTTTTGAAAGTTCATCAAGGTTGGCAGCGAATTTCTCAACCGGAATATTCCCCTCTCCTACCGCATCCGTGAACTTTGTTACGATCATACTTCTTAACTGTTCCGCAACATCTTCCGTAGAAAAATTAGAGTTCGTACCGGCGATCTCTTTAATGAACTTACCACCATCCGTTACCTTGAAAGCAAAATTACCAAATGCACGTATCTCAATGAATCCAAAACGCGGATCGCTTAAGGTGATTGGATTTTTAGTGCCCCACTTTTGATCAATGAATTGCTTCGTGTTTATAAAATATATATCTGCTTTGAATGGACTGTTGAATCCATATTTCCAACCCTTTAGAGTTGTTAGGATTGGCATGTTCTGAGTTTGCAATGTATATCGGCCCGGCTGAAATACATCTGCAATTTGACCTTCATTCATGAACACAGCTATCTGGCTTTCGCGCACTGTTAACTGTGCTCCCATTTTGATCTCGTTCTGAAACCTTGGAAACTTCCAAACAATTGTGTCATTTGAATCATCTACCCATTCAATGATGTCGATGAATTCATTTCTTAATTTGTCAAATAATCCCATTGATGTTCTTTGTTTAATATCTATAAAATTAGGAAAAATAAAATGGATTTGAACTTTAATGAATCAAATAATTGTTAATGCATGTACCTATTTGTTGCAAATGCTTCGGTAGCCACAGTATTCACATATGGCCTCATCATCAGTTTGTGTGAACCATTCCTTTTTATCAAATAATGAGGAAACGAATTCACTCAATGCTGCTTCAAATTCCTGAATGAGTTCCTCATTGAACCTAAGCTTTTTCTTTTGCGGATCTGCTATCCCTTTTGGCTCCTTTAGGAATTTCTTGAACGGAATGATTCCCGGAGCTGCTTGTGACAGATAGTCCGGTTTCTCCTTCCATAAAAGCCATACATAGGTGAATAGCTGGAAGAGTTTATTCTGATCTGTATCGGTCATCAGATCACTAAAGCCAGTGAACTGAAATTTATCACTGTTCTTTATGGAAGATTTATAATCGATCACCCTTATCTCATCTCCGCACTTATCTATCCTGTCGATCTTACCTTTAACGTATACCCTTTCTTTTTTACCATTTGAAATCACCATCAACGGGGCTTTCCATTCCTTTTCAAGATACAACAATGTTAAATGCATGTTCTTTTTTGAAAGGTCCCGAATGGTGGCCAAATCCTGGTCTAACATTTTGCGTACATAAGCCTTTAAAACCTCTATTTGAAGTAAATTCTATCCCGTCAATTGTGATACATCCTTATAGGCCGCCTTGAAGGCTTCTTCCACAGTTCTTTCGATACGTGGGATCAACTCGAGAATATTTACTTCTTTCAATACACGCCCGAGTATAGGTGTGTATATGGTCTCCAGTGCAAGATGCAGGATGGAACCGAAAGTATTTGCCTCTGCACTTTCTTCCACCTCTTTCAATTCCTTTAACCCAATGCCATAACGGTAATAATACTTCAACGAACATTCCTTTAATGTTATTAAAGCCGATGGAGATAAACTTCCATACTCTCCGTCGCTTGTGGCTCGTTCAATGATCTTGGCCAGCGTGATATCTGTTTTTGAGATCTTGATCTCAGCATCCTGAAATGAAGGTGAAGCAGAAATGGCCACTTTCTGACGAATGGAATGGGCCGATTGATAGCGTTTCAGTTCAAACTCCAGCTGTGTGACGAACCTGCTTTTTTCGCCTTTACCAAACTCATCTGTTTCGCTGTCGTGGATCAGATAGATCTCATGGGCCCGTTGTAATAGTCTGTAAAAATGGTAAGCATAAATGGCGTCTTTCTCATAATACAATGGCAAACCAAACACCCTTTTAAGATCATTTGGCAAAAAGGAATTGATGGTTTTGCCGGAAGGCAACACACCTTCATTCACTCCTACCATGATCAAATATTCAAAATCCAATGTTCTTGTCTCAAGCACACCCATGATCTGCAAGCCTCTTAATGGTTCTCCTATGAAGGGGACCGTTGCTGTTCCCACTGTTTGCTGATACAATTGTTTGAAGGCCTTTACATCCTGATAGTGTGTATATAGTTTCAACACATCGGTGATCCTGTTGAATGAACGCATCAGAACCTCTAAATATTCAATTTCAAGATGAATGGTGTTGTGCTGAAAGAGCCCAATATAATGATCGCGAACAGATGCAATGAACCGGTTAAGGATCTCATTTCCCTGATGTGAGCTATCCCATGGCATAAAGAGTTCCTTTATAAGAACTGGCAATCCTTCAGTAAGTTCAGAGATGAACTTTTGTGACAGGTATGCAAAATTATTCTGGTGAATCAGATCTACCCAGCGATGCGTGCTAACATTCAGTTTTAAACTTTGTAACAAGGTACCGAACATGCTATGCTGTACAATGGAAATAAAATCCTTATGATATAAAGCACCGGAATGTCTGCTCCCCGACTGGTATTGCACCTGAACGTGCATCAGCAAGTCAATGAAACTATAGG
>DAISHL010000140.1:0-5862 GCA_036822555.1 Bacteroidota bacterium
AAAAATGTGGGATATTGTATACCTCTTCAAAATTGCGGATACTGGAAATGCGAACCACTCCTTGTGGCAATTGATGCTTTTTGCGATTGAATATAGTGATATTGATGCCAAAGATCATCTTCTGGATCTTGGCTGGGTTCACGCCCATTTCATTCATGGCTTGTGTCATATGAGGTGCCATGGTGGTGATCACATCGGCTTTTTTGAACACGTATTTCAAATGGTATTTGTTGAGGACCGACTGTTTGGGGCTAATGAGTATATCTGTGCCCAGCGGAGTAACCACATAAGGATGAAAACCAGCAAGAGCGCCAACCATGCCATAGCTGGTGGCATATAAAGAATGAAGCACATCAGGCTTTATGTGCCGTAAAATGGCCTTCACTTCCTTGTACTTGAGCATCACACGCCAGTTGCCGCCTGCTACCTGAATGGTGCCAGCATCGATGAAGTGGCAGTGCACTCCTTCTATCTCTGCCTGCTTAAAGGAAAGCAAATGTACCTCATACCCGGCCTGGCTAAAATGCTGGCACCAGCGGCGTGTGTGAATGCTTTCGGCATCGGCTAAAACGGCAATACGTAACATAGAGTGTTAACGAAAAAACAAGGTTTTTAGTATGTTAAATTAAATAAGAAAACTGCAATCCCGGGAAGCCCAAAAGAGAGTTATGAAACTTAGGAAGTTTATAACCATAGGGTATAAGCACTTAAATTTAAAACAAATTTAAGATGTATTATTAATGAAATATTTATAAGCTTATTTTTGATACTCTAGCAATTAAAATAAAAATTGCATGAATTTGAATTTAATGTATTACTATTATCTTAATGAGTTCATACAATGATAAAACTTTTACTGAAATACGTCTGCTTTTTTCTTTCGGGATATATATTCGTCGCATGCAGTGCCTTGGGTTCTAAAACAATAATGAAATCAGGCAACTTAAATTATCATGAGCTTAATATACTAGGCATTAGCCAAATTGCGGGCGAAGAATATGTAGATAGAATTATACCCAACACTTCCGTTCATTATAAAAACAGCGTTGACGAATTTTTTTACAATCATAAAGTCAAAATATCACACCATAGATTAACTGAGTATTATAACTTTGAATCTATTGATCCTTCAGAAATTTCTAAAGTCTGTAAAGATTCAGGTCTTGATGGATTTATTTGTACAAAAATAAAATACAAATTCACTGATAATTATGTCAATTTTATTCCAATTGGAACAAGTGAAGATGTAATTGTTGAAATGAAAGTTTTTAGCAAAAATGGGATCGAAATATTACATGTAAGCCATGATTCAAAAAAAGGAAATGTATACATGATGCCGCCAAAAGCAACAAAAACAGTTCGTGATGGAACTATTGGAGCACTAAAGCGATTATCTAAGGAGATAAGAAAATAGATGGTTGTACCTGCTCTGCTAATCTTAAAAATCTTAAATCGATCTGTCCCCCATCGTCCTTTCTTCGCCTTTTTCAAGACCATAAGGATACTTGAACACTTTCTTTAATTTGGCATCATTGTAAATTACAGCATTGGAAAGAGCTTTTACTTTGCTTTTGCCACTCAGGTTCATTAGCCTAAACAAGAGATCAGGTAACACATGGTGCTTAATTGGAGTTGGTATAAGTGCCTGGAAACTTGAAATGAAACGAGTCATAGGTACAGATTCACCAACGTTAAATAGTCCTGTTTGCTCTGCATGATCTATTAAGCGTACAATGGCCGCACTTACATCTTTTACATACACGTAATTGGCCATGGCATTTTTTGAACTGATGAATACACCTTTATTCTTCAATTGTCCGTACAAACTATGCAAGGCTTGCTTAGGATGGTTCTCTCCATACACATTGGTTGGGCTTAAAATACATACCTGCAATCCCTGCGTTTTATTAGCTTGCAGAACCAGTTGTTCCGATCTCAATTTTGTCTCTTCATACAGATTCTTAGGTGCACATGTAGTTTGTTCATCTACCAGTTGTGGTTTCAAACTGTACTGCATGCCCACTACCCCTACACTGCTTAAGTGGATCAAATGTCTGATCTTATTGACATTCATGGCTTCCAACAGATGCTCGGTACCTTGTACATTGGTCTGAGCGATCACTTGTGAATTGTACAACTCTGCAGCCAGATTCACCACAACATCAGCGCCTTTAAAGGCATCTATCAAGGATCCCTTATTATGCAGATCAGCCGCCATAACCTTTACTTTATCTGATACAAGATGTTTGAGTTTTTCCGGTGTTCTGCTAATTAAGGTCATGCGATGATCGGTCTTTAACAGATCTTCCAACACATGCTTGCCAATGAACCCACTGGCTCCTGTGATCACAATATGTTTGCCTGTACTCATGAAATCATGCCGCTAGGAGGGTTAAACACACGAGGCAAAGTATACCAATAGGCCTTGGCCTTTCTGAAATAAGTGATATTGAATGGCGAGAGCAATCCAAACACGATAAGTTTAAGTACTACATGATAAAAACTTAACAATACCACTAACAGCCATTCAAAGCCTGAATGGTGCTTCTTAAAGAATTTGATCTTGTTAAAGATCTGATTGGAAATGGAGATGATGTAATTGGTCTTGGCACTCTGACCAATATGATGCAATACCTGCGCCTTTGGATAATACAAAAGCTTTAGGCCGGCATGATGAGCACGGTAACAAAACTCTGTATCTTCGATCCAGAACATGGTCTCATCCAGAGGCCCTATGGTTTGCAAAACATCCCGTCTGAATAATATGGCCGCGCCCGAAAAACATTCAGCTTCAAATTCACGATCCAGATCCTTGTCGGCATAATTCTTTCCTCCCAGCCAAAAATTAAAATAATGGGTCTCACAAAAGATATACCATATTCGTGGAAAGCGCCAAACACTTAACTGACGTGACCTGTCGGTATTCAATAATTTTGGAGCAATGAGTGAAAGGCTTTTATCTTGATGGATACGTTGATAAAGTTGAAACAAGGAATCATCCAAAAATTCGGTATCCGGATTCAACATCATGATATAATCTCCTGTGGCAATATCAAAAGCCTGGTTGTTGGCATGCGGAAAACCGGCATTGAATGTATTGGCAATGATCTTTACCTGTGGAAATTTTTCTTTCACTGCCTCTACGGTTTGGTCCTTTGATTGATTGTCTACCAAAATGGTCTCAATACTCAGATCCTTTGGCAGAAAAGCATACAACGTACGCAAGCACGTAAGTACCAGCTCCTTCACATTATAGCTCACGATAACAACAGATATGTTCGGCTGAACTCCCATTAGATCACTTTACTGATAATTTTATGGATCAAATATACGGGTAACAAGATCAATCCTATGACACTTAACACAGGTGCGTTGGAAAAATTCAAGGCTTTGAACAATGCATTCTTTCTTCCTCTTACGCTATCCAGAACGGTATTAAATACTTCCTGAAAATAGCGGTGAATAATACCTCCCTTGATGGGCAGTGTGGCCTTTGGGTGTGAGAGGCATCGCTGCAAACAGATCAAAAATCCTAAATGCATTTTCGTATGATCTTTTGCCATACTGGTGCCATGCACACGGTAGAACGAACTAACCTTAGAGAGCATGTGGTAACGCGCCCCAAACAAAGAGAAGTTCAATTGCAAAGCAAGATCTTCGTGCGTTGGCAATGTGATATCAAATGAACCCCAGCGCTCAAAACACGTACGTTTAAACAAGTAACAATGGATGGGAATGGTAAATCCTTTCTCCCAATAGTGAAGAAATTCATTGAATGGCGCATGCCTCATCTCTATCCAATTGGTAGATGACACACTCCAGGTCTCACTGCCATCCGCATTCATCAAATGGTAATCAGAGTACACCATATCTGTCCCTGCATAGGCTTCAAAACACTTTACCTGGTTATGGACCTTCTCAGGGGCAATTAGATCATCGCTATCCAACAACTGAATGTATTCACCTCTGGCAGCTTTGATACCGGTGTTTCGCGCCGACGATAATCCCTGATTGTGCTGATGTATATAAACTATTCTGGTATCTTTTCCACATAGTTCTGCCGCCACTTGTTTTGTATCATCGGTAGAGCCATCATCAACAATGATACATTCCCATTGTGTGTAGGATTGATCGATCACCGACTGCACCGTTTCCTTTAAAAAACGAGCATAGTTGTAACACGGTATGACCACCGATACCAAGCCGTTGCTATGTTGCTGACCTAACGAAACAGACACTTGATAAGGAATTTGAATTTAAACATGAAGCCATGCTTGGCATACGCTGCCAATGCTGAGCGTTTGAACAGGCGGTATGCTCTTAAACCAACGGAGGCATTGGCACAAACATCCTGAAACACCATGGCCAGATAGTAATTGAACTCTTGCGAATTAACGCGGTGAGCTGTATTGTTTGCCTCTATTAGCTTTAAGAACCATTGTTCTGTAAATTTCAAGTTCTCATATCCCTTCAGGGTTTCTTTATTCCCAATGGCGTTATGCAGGAACATTTCCAACTCGCTTGGTCTTATTCCCAGGCTCTCGATCATGACCAACCGAATGTGAGCGCCAACAATTTTTTGCGCAGCTATTTCCTTTGTACTTACCTGTTTGTCGTGTATTCGGTAGTGCAATAATACTTTTGGTGTGTTGGAGAATTTTGTCAACTCGATACTACGCACCCAGTATTCATAATCCTCGGCATGTTTGAACTCAGAATTATAACTTAGCTCGTTTTGCCTAATAACCTCTGTACGCAGCATTACTGTTGGATGCGCCATACAAGAGTTAAAGAATAGTACACTCTTTAAACTATCATGATTACTTAAAAAGATCGTCTCCTTGCCTACTTCATGATGCTTCAATTCAGCATAAGCGCAGCCAAACACTCCCACCTCAGGATGAGCCTCCATATATCTTACCTGCTCTTTCAACCGGTCCTTTAAGGATATATCATCGGCATCCATTCTGGCAATATATTTACCCTTAGCCAATTCAAAACCTTTATTGAGCGTGGCTATCAATCCCAAATTGCTTTGATTCTCTATCAAGTGGATACGATCATCGGTAAATGATTTGATCATTTCAACCGATGCATCTGTTGATCCATCATTAATGACCAAGAGTTCAAAATGAGTGTACGTTTGATGCAATATACTCTCAATAGCCTGTTTCACATACATTTCTGCATTGAACACAGGCATAAGCACTGTTACCAAAGGAGTATCTTTTACATCTTTTGCCATGTAGTTGGGATCACATCGGATGTATCAATTGAAGGATCATTGAACCAGATTTTTGGGGCTATTACTACTTTTTCAGGATCTGCATTCAGCCAGGCACCCCACCAGCTGAAACTGCTATTGGCAATGACATGATGTTTACATTGACTCATCAGATACATATCAGCATAGGCATCATTGGTATTCACATAATGCATTGGTACTTCAAATTTAGAATGCTGCATGCACCAATCAAGGTCATCGGAAAAGATATACACCTCAATATTTCCTAAAGCCATCAAGTGTTTTACGGCATTCTGATAATAATTTGGCGAACATAATCCGTGAAACTTGTTGGCTAAAGCATTACTCACATAGTCGCCCCGGCGAACGTGTAACGACACACTGAGCTTTGAGCGCATCTGATCTGCCATCTCCTTATGAGTATTCCTGATGGCATCAGAAAATGTAAAGTATTCACGTATGGTCTTCTCCTGATCTTTAAAGTACAATTCGCTCTGCCAGAAACCATCCAAATAGGCTTCTTTTGGCAATTTAAGAATTTGACGTTGGAATCTATTACCATTCTCTTTGGCATACACCCCTTTAAAAAAGAATGGGAGAATGGATTGCAGTGTAAA
>DAISHL010000141.1:0-5819 GCA_036822555.1 Bacteroidota bacterium
ATTTTAAAATCATTAGGATTAAAAGAAATAAACGATGGCTGCAGTACCGGATCAAATTGGTTTGCAAGCGGAGACATCATTGAATCATACAGTCCGGTTGACGGAAAGCTGATCGCCAAGGTAAAAACTGCCACTAAGGCCGATTACCAAAAGATCATCAATGCGGCGTCGGAAGGCTTCAAATACTGGAGGACCATACCTGCCCCAAAACGTGGCGAGATCGTTCGTCAGTTCGGCGACAAATTACGCGCCAAAAAAGCTGACTTTGGCAAACTTGTTTCTTACGAAATGGGAAAGTCATACCAGGAGGGCTTGGGCGAAGTTCAGGAAATGATAGACATATGTGATTTTGCAGTTGGCTTGTCACGTCAGTTATACGGATTGACCATTCAAAGCGAGCGCGCCAATCACAGAATGATGGAACAATGGCATCCGCTGGGTGTTGTTGGCATCATCAGCGCGTTCAATTTCCCGGTAGCTGTATGGAGCTGGAACACCGCACTGGCATGGATCTGTGGAGACACATGTATCTGGAAGCCGTCTGAAAAAACTCCTTTATGCTCTGTAGCTTGTCAGAATATATGGAACGAAGTGGCCAAGGCCAATAACCTGCCTGAAGGTATATCCTGCATCATCAACGGTGATTTTAAAGTTGGCGAATACCTTACCACTGATACACACGTGCCATTGATCTCTGCTACCGGCTCTACACGCATGGGTAAAATGGTGGGTTCAAAAGTTGCTGAACGTTTTGGAAAATCTATCCTTGAATTAGGTGGTAACAATGCCATTATTGTAACACCAAATGCCGACCTTGATATGACCATCATTGGCGCGGTATTCGGAGCTGTTGGTACAGCAGGACAGCGTTGTACCACCACCCGCAGATTAATTATTCACGAAAGCATTTACGATAAAGTAAAAGAGAAATTAGTAAAAGCGTATGCACAGTTGCGCATCGGTAATCCATTGGATGAGACCAACCACGTTGGACCGCTGATAGATAAGGATGCTGTTAAAGCATATATGGCGGCTATTGAAAGAGCTATTGCTGAAGGTGGAAAGATCGCGGTACCGGGTGGTGTGTTGGAAGGTAAAGGCTATGAAAGTGGCTGTTACGTTAAGCCGGCCATTGTGGAGGCTCGCAATGAAATGGAGATCGTTCAACACGAAACCTTTGCACCAATCCTGTATTTGATAAAGTACAAGACCATCGAAGAGGCCATTGAATTGCAGAACGGCGTGCCTCAGGGCTTGTCAAGTGCTATCATGACCTTAAACGTAAGAGAGGCTGAACTTTTTGTTAGCGCAATGGGAAGCGATTGCGGAATTGCCAATGTGAACATTGGTACCAGCGGCGCTGAGATCGGCGGAGCATTTGGCGGAGAGAAAGAAACAGGTGGTGGTCGCGAAAGCGGATCAGATGCCTGGAAAGCCTATATGCGCCGACAAACAAACACAGTCAATTACGGATCAAATCTTCCATTGGCACAAGGGATCAAGTTTGATTTGAATTAATTTTGTACCTTTAAATAAGTTTTAAGCCATTCGCTTGAAAGAACGAATGGCTTCTTTTTTTTAATATTAGAATAAATAAAAATGACAATCACAGACAACAACGTAGCGGAAGTACAATACAGCCTGACGGCAAGCAAAGAGGGTGGAGAAGAAGTTTTGGTGGAACAAACAAGCGCTGATCATCCATTCGCATTCATTTATGGAGTTAGCTCATTGTTGCCTGATTTTGAAAAGAATCTTTTAAATTAAAAAGTTGGTGATAAATTCGACTTTCGTATCAAAGCACAGGATGCTTATGGTGTGATGGAGAATGATTACGTGATCAATATCGACCGTCAGGCGTTTATAGTTGACGGTAAATTTGATGATAACCGTGTTTATGTTGGAAACGATATTGAAATGCATGATGCAGAAGGCAATCAATTGATAGGACGTGTTGTTGAGGTTGCTGAGGCGCATGTGCGTATGGATTTTAATCATCCTTTGGCGGGTCAGGACCTTCATTTCGTAGGTGAGATACTTGACGTTAGAGAAGCCACTGAAGAAGAACTTGATCACGGTCACGTTCACGGTGCCGGCGGACATCATCATTAATAAGCAATAAAAGCAATGAAGATTGTTTATTATTTAAAGTTTTTTTTTGTAGTAACAATTGCTTTTCTTGTCTCTTGTAAAAAAGACAATACTATTTCCCCTGTAAATACGAGCGCGAGCATGCCTGCTAACGCACCTATTACAGGGGATTTTTATTTTAGTAAATACGCCTCCTCTTCAGAGTATATCCCAGAACCGCAAATCACTTATGGAGCCGAACTCTATTTTTTCAAACCAGCGGCTGACCTGACATCCACTATAATGCCGATCTTCACAGATGTTGGTGATGTATTTATTAATGGATACGAAATGAATAAGTATACTTTTTTCGGTAAATTTTTTAATTATGCAGGAGTAAAGGATTATCCTAATAATGTTTTGTATCTCCCACTAACCATAAAAAACTCCGGAAACCAGAGTAATATAAATTTTTCCGGATCTTTTCAATGTACAGAATTTACTAACTTAACTAATTTTGATCAATTACCTAAAAGTTACACCTTGAGCGCAGGGTTCAATTATACCTTGTCAGGAACTAATATCCCTTCTAATTATCACTTTCGTATTGGAGGCTATAATCAAGATACTTTAAGTTTTGATACAATATTAAGTAGTAATATTATTTCGTTATCAGGACAACTATTACAGAACAGATTAGATACAGGAAATCATTTTATTTCAATTTCATTTAACAATAATTTCAAGTATCACATTAGCCAAAACAAAATATATCGTGTTAACCATGATACCAGATATGATCTTGGAATGGTAAAATTTTACTGATTTCATAATATATAGAAAGCAATTTCGTTTTTTTATTACATGAACATCTACTCACAAAAACAGCGTTGGAAATGGGCATTGGCGGCTGCGGCGTTGTTGATCGTTATTGGCTCCTTATGGTACACCAATAATTTGGTGAAACGCATTGCGGAGGATGAAGAGCGTAAGGTGAAGTTGTGGGCACAGGCCGTACAAAAAAAAGCGAATCTTGTAAAATTCACCAATCAGCTCTTCGAGAAGATGAAACTTGAGGAAAGAAAGAAGGCAGTGCTGTATGCCAAAACCACAGAGCAACTAACCAAAGACTTCAGCAATTTTAATTTCCTGTTGTATGTTCTGCAAGATAACACCACGGTTCCGGTGATACTGGCTGATGAACAAGGCAAGATATTGGCCAAACGCAATTTCGATTCTATTAAAGAGCTTGACCCTGTTTATATGCAGAAGGAATTTGATCAAATGAAGACCATGTATCCACCGGTTGAGATTCAGGTGGATAAAAAGACAAAGCAGTATCTGTTCTATAAAGACAGCAGAGTGTTCAATGATATAAAACTTGTGTTCGATAGTTTGATCAAATCCTTTATTACAGAGGTGGCAGTGAATTCCGCTGATGTGCCGGTGATCTACACGGATAGTACCAAGCGCAATGTGATCGCAGCCGGCGGGATGGATCAGGCGCAGATAGATACGCCCGAAAAACTTGATCAGAAACTGATGGAATTGCAGAGTGAGAATCCTCCTCTGGCAATTGATCTGGGAGAGGGCAGCACAAGTTATATTTATTATGCGCAATCTAAATTACTCACGCAGTTAAGGTATTATCCTTATGTACAGTTCGGGGTCATAGGCCTGTTCCTGCTGATAGCCTATATACTTTTCAGCACGGCACGCAAGGCAGAGCAGGATCAGGTATGGGTAGGAATGAGCAAGGAAACAGCGCATCAGCTGGGAACACCGCTTTCTTCACTGATGGCATGGAATGAACATCTGCGCGGAATCGGTGTGGATGAAAGCATTGTCACAGAGATGCAGAACGATGTGTTACGCCTTAGCACGATCACCGATAGGTTCTCTAAGATCGGATCACAGCCAACCTTAGTACAGGAAGATGTTGTGGCCTTATTGCAAAAAAGCCTTAACTATCTAAAGCAACGCACGTCCAAGAATGTGCATTACACGGTGCAATTGCCGGATCATCCGATCAATGTGAACATGTCGGCGCCATTGTTTGAATGGGTGATAGAGAACATTTGCAAGAATGCGGTTGACGCCATGGATGGAAAAGGAGAATTAAAAGTAGAGCTCCTTGAGTTGCCTGAGCAGGTGAATATTTTGATCTGTGATACCGGAAAAGGCATTCCGAAGAACAAATTCAAAGAAGTTTTTAAACCTGGTTACACAACCAAACAACGCGGTTGGGGATTAGGATTGAGTTTATGCAAACGTATCATTGAGAATTATCATCACGGAAAAATTTACGTGAAGGATAGTGAGGTTGGCAAGGGCACAAAGTTTTGTATTGAATTGAGATCATAGTTTCTAGTTTCTTGTTTTTAGTTGGTTTCCATTCCACACAGAACTTCGAACTATAAACCTCAAACTAGAAACATCAATACCCCAATATCTTCAACATGCTCTTATAGCTTTGCTCTTTGGCAAACAAGCGTGTGGTGATCTCTCCATCTTCATCTCTATCAATTAACACATGTTTCGGAGCAGGGATCAGACAATGCTGTGTACCGCCATATCCGCTCAACGCTTCTTGGTAGGCACCGGTATGAAAGAAACCAATGAACAAAGGTTCCTTTTGATTTTTCTCAACTTTCGGTAAGAATACCTGATTGGTGTGTGCCTCGGTGTTATAATAATCCATACTGTCACACGTGAGCCCTCCTAAATTCACAGGCACATAGGGTTTGTCCCAATTATTGATGGCCAATAAAATAAAGCGTTGGTTGATGCCCCAGGTGTCGGGCAGAGTGGTAATGAATGAGGAGTCGATCATGTACCAGGTCTCACGGTCGTTCTGTTGTTTCTGGTCGATCACACTATATAGGGTAGCTCCACTTTCGCCAACGGTAAATGATCCGAACTCGGTAAAAATATTTGGCTCAGGGATATCAT
The DNA here is from genome assembly GCA_036822555.1 of Bacteroidota bacterium. Taxonomy (GTDB): domain Bacteria; phylum Bacteroidota; class Bacteroidia; order B-17B0; family Aurantibacillaceae; genus Aurantibacillus. Next base: position 5,023 of record DAISHL010000141.1, read on the forward strand.
TCTCCACACAAAACAATTTGATCTGCGAGATGATCTCTTCGATCATGTATTCGTAATCATATTCAAATCCCAAGGAGGTGCGGATAGGCATTCCACCACCAATGTTCAGAGAATCAAGGCTCGGACAAATTTCTTTGAGGCTTTTGTAAATGCTAAGACATTTATTCAACTCTGTCCAATAATAGATTGTGTCTTTGATACCGGTATTAATGAAGAAATGGAGGAGTTTCAGATCGAACTTAGGGTTGTTCTGTATCTTTGATTTGTATAGGTCAATGATCTCAGAATCACGAATACCAAGACGTGAGGTATAATATTTTAACGATTGTTCTTCTTCCGTACTGTTGCGGATCCCCAGTTTCACCTTTTCTGCCTTCACTTTTTTCTTGTAATAATCGATCTCATCCAGATGATCCAATACCGGGATCACATTGAACCCGTCGTTTAGCAGATCGCAGATGTTCTGCTTGTAGTTGGCGCGCTTATAGCCGTTACAAATAATATATGTATCTTTGTTCAGGGTCTTTTTTTGAAATTGTTCTTTGATGATTTGTATATCAAAAGCTGATGAAGTTTCAATATGAACATCGTTCTTTAGAACTTCATCCAATACAAAACTAAAATGTGAACTCTTGGTGCAATAGCAATACACGTATTTGCCTTTGTAGTCGGCCTTAGCCATGGCAACATTGAACATACGTTTTGCCTTTTGTATCTGAGAGGAGATCATTGGCAAATACGAGATCCTTAATGGCGTGCCATATTGCTTGATAATGTCCATCTGGTGGATGTCGTTG
>DAISHL010000142.1:0-5791 GCA_036822555.1 Bacteroidota bacterium
GTTCTTTAATGTTCTGAGTAGATCCAGCACACCATCAAATTCATATGGATTGATACCAAACTTATTTTCCTCTAATCCGGTTGTGATATACTTATGTGTATGTGCATCCACATTCGGATTGATACGTAAAGCGATGCGCGCCTTTTTTTGCTTGTTGCCTGCAAGCTCATTGATCACTTTAAGCTCTGCTGTGCTCTCAACATTAAAACAAAAAACATCGTTCTCAAGTGCATAATTGATCTCTGAATCGCTCTTCCCTACTCCTGCAAATACAATATCTTTTGATGAGAATCCTATTTCAACGGCACGCTTCACTTCATTACCGCTCACACAGTCAGCACCAAAGCCGGCATCCTTCAGCATCTTTAAAATACGAGGATTTGAATTGGCCTTTAATGCATAATGAATATGATACTCTTTTGGCGCGGCCTTTTTAATGGCATCAATGGTCTTTTGCAAAACATCCAGATCATAGAAATAGAATGGCGTTGGCATTGATGCAAATCGTTGGATCTGTTCTTTTGTAAACATGTAACAAGACGTTAGATTAATAATTAAAGATCCCTTTATTCAATGCCATCAATGCATCCTTCTTCTTATCGCTGCTCACTAATACAGAGATGTTGTGAGAGCTTCCACCATAGGATACCATCCGCAATGGAATGTCCTTTAGTGATTCCAGAACTTTGAATCCATACCCGGGCTTTTCTTTAGGCAATTGGCCAACAACACAAATAATGGTTTGATCTTTCTCTACTTCAACATTTGCAATTTCTTTCAATTCAGAAAGTATATCATTCAAATGCTTATCGTTATCAATGGTCAATGATACTGCTACCTCAGAGGTTGTGATCATATCAATTGGCGTTTTGTAACGCTCAAAGATCTCGAACACGGCTCTTAAAAATCCATGAGCCAATAACATTCGGTCACTTTTGATATTGATCGCAATGATACCATCTTTTGCCGCAATTGCTTTGATACCCTCGTGAGTAGCTATATTGGCAATAAGAGTACCTTCTGCCTCAGGCTGCATGGTATTCTTTAATCGAACCGGGATATTTCTTTTTTGTGCAGGTAATATACAGGTTGGATGCAGGATCTTAGCACCAAAATATGCCAACTCTGCTGCTTCGTCGAAACTCAACTCTTTGATAGGATGTGTTTTGTTAACTACACGCGGATCATTGTTATGCATACCATCGATATCGGTCCATATTTGAACCTCCTCACTTCTGATAGCGGCACCAACGATCGACGCTGTATAATCACTTCCTCCGCGCTTTAAATTGTCAATTTCTCCAAATGCATTTCGGCAAATATATCCTTGGGTAATAAAGAGTTTGGTGTTTGGATATTTCTGTAGCTCCAATGTTAAATTCGTCTCAATATACCCCATGTCAGGCTCATCATTGGCATCAATGCGCATGAAATTCAAGGCAGGCAACAACACTGAATTTATGCCTATCTCTTCAAGGTAATAGTGGAACATAGCGGTACTCAACAATTCACCTTGAGCCAGAATTGCTTTTTCTTCATTGGCGGTGAACATATCCAAGGTGAAGTTACGTATGTAGTCGAAATGATTACGGATCAGATCTCGTCCCTTTGCCAAAGATTCCTCGTTTGCATAAAGTTCTACAAGAACAGCTTCGTATTTCTCTTTCAATTGCTGAATCAATTCATTGGCACGTTTGGTATCTTTTGCATATAAAGCATTATTGATCTCAACAAGCGCATTGGTTGTGCCACTCATGGCGCTTAACACCACTATCTTTGGAGTAGGATTTACTACCAATTTTACAAGATCCTTTATACGTTGGGCACTACCTACACTTGTACCACCAAATTTTTGTATTAACATATACTTTGTGTTATAATTTATCTGTTATCCTCTTGATCAATATTGATCAAAAAGACAGCTAATTTAGAATTTATTTGTTTGTGAACTGAATTAAAATTGAACCGGGGAAGATAGAAGACCGTAGCTTCAATAATAAACTATACATGGCTTTGCAGCCATTTACACTTAGACTTTTTCTTTATGATGTATAGTGGGTTCATTAACACGACAAAGAAAGAATACTTCTTTTTATTTTTCAGACTAATTTTGCAATAATTATTAACAGTTTAATTTGGCACAATTGTTGAAGAGTTGTTTGCATGAATAAGATCCTATTAATCATATGTGTTTTCATATTAGCTAAAAGATCAATAAGCCAAAATAACCCGTGTTTAGTCAACGCTTCCTATTCACCTTTTGAATTGTTGCCGTGGGGGATTTAAATAATGTTAATCGAGATGATTTTATTGTTGGAGCCAGTTTGACTTACTCAATTAGTATTGCCCTTTCGAACACTAATAATTCTTACTCTTCCCCATTCTTTATTTCATCCAATTGTAAATCTGATCAAGTAATATCGGAAGATATTAACAACGATGGCTTCATGGATATTATAATTACAAGTAGTGATTCTGATTTTGTTAAAGTTCTTGCAGGTAATGGATCAGGAACTAATTTTAATAGCACCAATATTTACGTTGGTAATGGTCCTTTAGAGACATTGATTGAGGACATTAACAATGATGGGTTATTAGATCTTATTGTAGCGAATTATTCTTCTCAGGATATTTCAATTATTACAAATTTGAATAACAACAATTATTCCTTAACATCTTCATATGCATTCTCCGATCCATATAAGATTGTCTCGGGAGATTTTGACAGTGATGGTTTAATTGATATTTGTGCTATTAGTGGGTCAACACCTAGTTGTGTATTCCTTAAAAATAATGGCGGGGGTATTTTTAGCACTATTGCGACTTCTAATTATATGGGATCTGTTGCTTCTGATATTAATAATGATGGTTTTATTGATTTAATTGGAATAATTAATAACACTCTTACAGTTTATAAGGGGAATAATAATTTTACATTCTCAGGACCAACAACGATAAATAATGGAATTAATTGGGCAAATTATTTAACAAGTGGGGATTTAAATAACGATGGAGCTATTGACCTATTAGTATGCAATATTTCAGGTTCAATATCTGTTTTAACAAATACTGGCAATGGAAATTTTCTAGCGCCTTTAAATTTCTCGTTAACACCAGAAGGTTCTTGGCAAAGTCCCAATGTGATTCAACCGCAATTCACAATGATAAAGGACATTAATAATGATGGAAAATCAGATATTGTAATTCAAAAAAACAATTTTGGAGCCTTAAATATTTTTGAAAACTGTAATACAGTGAACTTTATTGAATCAAGCATTGTTAATGCCATTAATATCAATCCCAACCCAACAAATGGACTTATAAAAATCATTAATTACAAGTCTGGAATTAATATAAAAATCAAAGACATAAGAGGTTGTGAATTAAAAGTTAACTTATTATCAGATAATATAAATATATCAGATTATGAAACAGGAATATACTTTCTATCAATTTCAGATGAAAATAATAAAACTTCACAATTTAAAATAATCAAAACAAATTGATCACTTTTTCAACATTCCTAATCTTATCTGGGTCAGTATTTTTTTTGTGTACAAAGGAAAATCTCCATTCATCATCCAGTTGTAATAACTTGGTTCCTTTTCTAACACCTCTGTTACCGGCTTATAATTATGCTTACCGAAATTAAAGACCTCAATTCCTTTATCATTATAAACAATGCGTCCTGCGAGGTCTACAAACTTATTTTTAGCAGTTGTGATCTCACTTAGTTTTGACACATCATTTACCACAGGTTTATATTTGTTCCCTTTTTCGTCCTCCAACTCTGTATGTTCGTACCTTTCTAATTGTGCCTTAAAGATCTCATAGGTAGCCACAGTGTCAGCCTCGGCGGTATGCGCGTTTTCAAGTGATCTGTTACAATAGAACTTATAGGCAGCACTTAAATTACGGGGTTCCATCACATGAAAGATGTTTTGCACATCCACCAGCTTTCTGTTCCTAAGATCAAAATCAGCATCTGCACGTAATAGTTCCTCCATCAATAATGGCACATCATACTTATTGCTGTTGTATCCCGCAAGATCTGCATTTCCAATGAACTGAATGATCTGTGGTGCCGCTTCCTTGATGGTAGGACATCCAACCACATCCTTATCATAGATCCCATGTAATTTAGAAACCTTTTCGGGAATAGGCATTTCCGGATTAATACGCCAGGTTCTTGATTCTGTTGTATTATCAACATTTACCTTTAAAAGACATATCTCAACAATACGATCTAATCCAATGGTTAACCCGGTTGCTTCAAGATCAAAGAATACGAGTGGTTTGCTTAAGTTCAGTTTCATGCGTTAATGATGGGCACAATATACGCATATAAAATGGTTTTCATAAGAATGAACACGCTAACAAATAAGGATGGCTGCCCTAATTACTTTCTGAATATGCCTTTAAATGCTCCAGAACGTCATGGTCTTCTTTTACATTACCGATCATGGCATTGAGTTTATGCATCACATCATCCAATAAGGAGTCAGGACAACTTGCGCCACTGGTGATCACAATTTTTAATGGGCGACGATCCGGTAGAAATTCAGGAGTTTCACGCATCATTTTATTTGGATAATCAAAATGATGAATAGTATTGCCTTTGATCTCACCGGCACCGGAGATAAAATAGGTTGGGAACTTACGCTCGCATAATTCCACTAAATGCGAAGTATTACTGCTATTATACCCTCCAACAACGATCGCAAGATCTGCATCAGTTTCTAAAAGCCCATTCGTTGCATCCTGGTTTTCATTGGTAGCATAACACAATGTATCATGTGTATCAGCGAAGTGATCCTTTATTGAATCAGCGCCGTACTTTTGTATCATAACTTGCTTGAAATACTCTGCAATTTCTGCAGTTTCGGTTGCCAACATGGTCGTCTGGTTGATCACACCAACCTTTGAAAAGTGCTTATGTATATCAAATCCCTTTGAAAATTTACCTGCAAACTCTTTCTCGAATTCCTCCTGAGTTCTTGATACAGTGATGTACTTTGCCAGCGCCTTTGCCTCTTCCAGATCTCTTAACACCACCACAGCATCACTGTGTTTCTCGCTTCTAGAAAATGTAGAACGGGTCTCTTCGTGGTTATACTTCCCATGAATGATAATGGTGTGTTTACTTTTCCCGATCTGTTCTGATTTCTTCCAAACACGCTCAACAAACGGGCATGTGGTATTGTATGACTCAGTTCTTATTCCTTTCTTATCAAGCAGATCCAACAACTGCAAAGGAGCACCAAAGGCAGGAATGATAACCACATCATCCGGGGTAAGCACATCAAAGGAGATGAGCTGTTCGCCATGTGTATCCTGAAGGAATTGAACCCCACGTTCTGTAAGATCCTTATTAACTTCAGGATTATGGATCATTTGGCTCAACAAGTAAATACGTTTTCCTTTATTCTCTTCCAAGGCCCTGAAAGCGATCTCAATGGCATTTTCTACTCCATAACAGAAACCAAAATGGCGAGCGATGTAGTATTTTACAGGACCAAAATCAAGTACAGTAGGACTTGTATCCTTCTTTCTTGGATCCTGCAGTTTACGAAACTGCTTAACTTTTGAGATGATCGGACTTCGGTAAAACTCCGGAACGTTATAGGTTTTCATGTAATGATCAATTCAGTAATTATCACTCGGTGCAATTCAAAGATAACACTTAATTCCTTCTTTTGTTTCGTGGATGATAACTGAGTATATTATCTCTCAAATATTGCTTATCCAAATGTGTATAGATCTCGGTTGTGGTGATACTTTCATGCCCTAG
>DAISHL010000143.1:0-5790 GCA_036822555.1 Bacteroidota bacterium
CTTTAGGAATGCTCTTGCCACTGTTCTTTGTTTTTACCGGTTTAAGAACTCAAATCACTCTTTTGAACGAAGGACATTTATGGCAGACATGCGCGTTGATAATATTGGTAGCTGTTGCAGGTAAATTCATTGGAAGTACATTCTCTGCTAAATTCATTGGTCAAAGTTGGAGAGATAGTTTGGCTATTGGTGCGTTGATGAATACTCGCGGACTCATGGAATTAGTAGTACTGAATATTGGCTATGATCTGGGCATTCTCTCTCCTGAGATATTTGCAATGATGGTAATTATGGCCTTGGTTACAACATTAATGACCGGTCCTTTTTTAGATCTGATCAACTATATTTTCAAAACAGATAAAGTAGAGATCATTCAGAATAAAAAACAAAATTTCAGGATCCTCTTGTCCTTTGCAAATCCAACCAGTGGAAAAAAACTTGCACGATTGGCCAGCATCATCTCAGGCTACTCAAAATCAACAACAGAAATTACTGCGTTGCATGTGACTCCTAACACAGACATCAATCAATACCAACTTGATGAATACGAAAAAGAAAGTTTTAAACCCATTAAAGCAGAATCCAACAAACTAGGCCTGAGCATAAAACCATTGTATAAGGTCAACAACAATGTGAACGACGAGATCTTGAGTGATGCCAACTCAGGAAAGTATGATCTGTTGCTCATAGGCGCCGGACAGTCCTTATTCGAAGGTACCTTCTTAGGTCAAATGATCGGTATTACGGCAACAGCGCTTCAGCCTGAAAAGCTATTGGGTTCATTGATGGGGAAAGGTTCCCTTTTCAAGGGAAAAAATTTACTTGACGAAAAGAATACCCAATTCATTACCAGCAGTAAGATCCCAGTGGGTTTGTTTGTAGATAACAAAATGGATCAGGTTGAGAATATTCTCATTACCATACTTTCGGTGAGTGATGTGTTCCTTTTCTTTTATACCAAAAAGATCATACGTAACAGTTCGGTTAACATTACAATTCTGGATTATAATGGCATCATTGATGCTAACTTTGACCTGAAAGATGAAGTTACCGGACTACAGAATATTTCTTCCAACAGTGTTACATTGCTTCATAAGAATGATTGGAAAGATGAATTGCTGAAGGATTATCAATTGCTGATATCAAGTATAGAAAGCTACGATAAGTTTTCTGAGAACATAGATGAAGAGAATTTTAAAGAACTTTCCTAATTGATCATCCGCCATTAATTGGTTAATAACTCCAAAATCTATATACACCATTATTAAATGCTTAAATTTGTGATTTATGCATAACAGACAAGAAACATTGCAGGCGTTTGACCGCTTACTCAATATCATGGACGATCTCCGTGAAAAATGCCCTTGGGATAAGAAGCAAACAATTGAATCGTTAAGACATCTTACCATAGAGGAAACATTTGAGTTAAGTGACGCTATCTTAAAAAACGACCTGAATGAAATAAAAAAAGAATTAGGAGATATTTTACTTCATATTGTCTTTTATGCAAAGATCGGTTCTGAACAAAATGCCTTTGATATGAAAAAGGTAATGAACGATCTGTGTGACAAACTTGTTTATCGTCATCCGCACATATACGGAGATGTGAAGGCTGAGACAGAAGAACAAGTGAAACAAAACTGGGAGCAGTTGAAACAAAAAGAAAAAGATGGCAATAAAACAGCCTTATCCGGAGTACCAAACAGTATGCCCGCGTTATTAAAGGCTTACCGTATACAAGAGAAAGTGAGCGCTATTGGATTTGATTGGGAAAAACCAGAACAGGTGTATGAAAAAGTTAAGGAAGAACTTGGTGAATTTGAATCAGAAGTTGCAAAAGGAAATAAACAAAAAGCAGAATCAGAGTTTGGTGATGTGTTATTTTCATTGATCAATTATGCTCGTTTCCTGAATATCAACCCTGAAGATGCTTTGGAGCTTACCAACAAAAAATTCACGAAGCGTTTCAATTATCTGGAGTCCAAGATCAAAGAACAGGGCAAAAGCCTTAAGGATTGCACGCTTGATGAAATGAATGTGTATTGGGAGGAAGCTAAAACACTTAAATGATGCTTAAAAAACTTCTGTATAGCAATGGAACATTGTTAAGCATTTATGCTTTGCTCTTGTGTTTCATGGCCTATGTTTTCATCTATACCAATAAACACCTGTTGCATATCCAATTGAACTTATTGGTAGGCAACCCATTCATTGACAATTTCTTTTTTTACATCACCTATTTAGGAGATGGCGTGCTAGGTGCTGTTATTGTTCTTATCGCTTTCCTCATTAACATTAGGCTTGGGATCTATGCCACATTAAGTTTTGCATTCGCAGCGTTGACCACTAACTTTTTGAAATACCAGTTCTTTCAGGACTTTGACAGACCATTTTGGGATTGGCAATATGTTGTTGGCTACGATGTAAAAAAAGTAGAAGGTGTGGAACTGCTCATCAAAAAAAGTTTCCCAAGCGGACATGCCACACAGGCATTTGCTTTATTCTTTGCATTTGCCATGGCTGCAAAAAAACAATCCTTTAAATTAGTTCTACTAAGCATTGCAATTCTCGGAGCCTACAGCAGAGTTTATCTATCTCAGCACTGGCTTCAGGATATTACAGCCGGAAGCATCATAGGTGTGTTTTATTCCATTGTTTTTTATCTGCTATTTTACGGACAAGAAAACACCCAGAATCTGGACAAACCATTAATGCACCTTTTTAAGAAGTGAACCGTATATTAAATAACAACACTTTACTTTTAACCTTACTTGCTGTTATTTCAGGGGCAATATTTATCCCCCTTATTGGTAACTGTCCTTTATTTGATTGGGATGAGATCAACTTTGCCGAGTGTGCGAGAGAAATGATCGTTACCGGCAACTACTCGCAAGTACAAATTAACTATCAGCCCTTTTGGGAAAAGCCACCATTCTTTATTTGGCTGCAGGCCATGAGCATGAAACTCTTTGGTGTGAATGAATTTGCTGCGCGCTTTCCCAATGCCCTATGTGGCATTTTTACCATACTAACCATTTATCTTATCGGTAAAAAATTCTATTCGCAAAAAATGGGACTATTGTGGGCCTTAACACACACGGGCACTTTACTACCATTGCTCTATTTTAAATCGGGTGTAATTGATCCATGGTTCAATTATTTCATATTTGTATCCATTGTACTTTTCATTGCCTCTGTTCATCAAACATCCAAAAAATGGGTACTCATTAGTGCGTCCGGTATATTTCTCGGAATAGCTGTTCTTACAAAGGGTCCGGCTGCAATACTCATCGAAGGCTTATGTCTGTTCATTTATATTTTGATAACTAAACAATGGCGTTTGTTCGTTCAACCTGCGCTATACGTATTCATGTTTATTACACTCCTAACAAGCGCCTCATGGTTCTTGGTCATGTACATGAAAGGGAATGAGTATATCATTGAACAATTCATTAATTACCAAATTCGGTTGTTCAATACAGAAGACAGCGGTCATAGTGGTCCGTTTATCTATCATGCCCTGGTTCTTTTGTTAGGATGTTTTCCTACATCCATTATATTCATACTATCGTATAAGAACAAACACGAATTCTCAGACCCGCAAAGGCATTTCAGATTGATCATGCTTATTTTATTCTGGACAGTTCTTATCCTTTTTTCAATTGTAAAAACCAAAATTGTGCACTATTCATCACTTTGTTATTACCCTATATCATTTGTTGCCGCATTAGGTATTTACCAAAAAAACTTCAGCAATAGTTTTAACCGATGGTTCAAGATCAGTTTCATTTTTATTTCTTCTGTTTTTTTCATTGCATTTCTTTTGTTAACTCAGATCAATCATCTGAAACCAATATTGCTGGAGCACGATCTGATCAAGGATGAATTTGCGAAAATGAACTTGCAGACAGAGTTGATTTGGGTGGGCTATGAATGGCTGATTCCTTTAGTATTTGCTCTTTCAATGCTATTGATCTTTAAATCTTTGAAAACAAACGATCTTAAACAGGCGATCCTTGGGTATTGCGTTAACATTGTGTTCATCGTTGGTGCCATCAATACCTTTGTTCCTAAAGCAGAATTGATCTCGCAACATGCGGCCATCGCTTTTTATAAAGAAATGGCTAAACATGACTTTTATGTGGAGTCGAATAAATTCAAAAGTTATGCTTATATTTTTTATTCCGACAGAAGGCCACACCACTACCAAAGCAAGTCTCTTATAGATTTTGTTGACTACTTCTACTCTAAACAGGAAGAAGGAGCCTTTAAATTGAATTTTTAAGCAACAGCTAAAGCTTATTGGATGAAAACAGGCGAGATAGATAAACCTGCGTTCATGGTTTGTAAAGCACATGAAGAAGAAGATGTTACCCAACACGAAGGCATTGTGAAATTGTATTCCATGAACGGATTCTCCTTTTTTGTTCGCATGCCTAACTATGACAAATAGTCGGGACACAACAATGGCAAACTAATTGCTGTTGTATTAACTCAATCTTTTACAGAAAATGACTTTAAACAACGATATCAAGCTTTCTCAGTTAAAATCCCTATTGGAAGACGACACAGATTTTATTCCTTTGCTTACTCCGGATGATGAGGAACATTTTGAGGCAGAAAAAATGCCCGAAACTCTGCCAATTTTACCATTAAGGAATATGGTCCTTTTTCCGGGTGTGGTTATGCCTATAACTGTTGGCCGCGATAAGTCCATTCAATTGATCAAGGAAGTAAATGCAGGCACTAAAATTGTTGGGGTTGCTACTCAAAAGAACGACCAGATAGAAGATCCGAAACCAGAGGACATTCACGAAATTGGAACGGTTGCCAACATCATTAAAGTGCTAAAGATGCCTGATGGCAATACTACCGTGATCATTCAGGGAAAAAAACGATTTCAGATCACTGAATTTCTTCAAAGTGAACCTTACCATATTGCCAGAGTTAAAACCTTTGCTGACACTAAGCCCGAAAAAACCGATAAAGAGTTCCAGGCCATAATCAGCAATATCAAGGAGGTATCACATCAGATCATCAAAAAATCTCCTAACATCCCAAGTGATGCTGCATTTGCCATAAACAATATTGAAGGTCCTAATTTCCTTATCAATTTTGTATCGTCTAACATGAACAGCACTACTGCAGAAAAACAGCAAATGCTGGAGATCGGAGACCTTAAAGTGCGTGCATTAAAACTACTGGAACATTTGAACAAGGATCTTCAAATGCTCGAATTAAAGAATCAGATCCAGGATAAGACCAAACAAGATATCGATAAGCAGCAGCGAGAATATTTCCTGAATCAGCAAATGAAAGCCATTCAGGAAGAACTGGGGGGAAATAATTTTGAGCAGGAACTCAATGAATTAAAGGAACGCGCTAAAACAAAAAAATGGAGTAAACAGGTTAAGGAAGTTTTTGAAAAGAACATTTCTAAACTGCAGCGCATGAATCCAAATGCTGCAGAATACGCCATTCAAACAAATTATGTTGAGCTCTTACTTGATCTTCCTTGGGAAGAATCTACACAGGATAACTTCGACCTGAAACATGCTCAGGCCGTGTTGGATGAGGATCATTTCGGATTGGAAAAAGTAAAAGAAAGGATCATTGAACACTTGGCTGTATTAAAATTGAAGAACAATTTAAAAAGTCCAATCATTTGCTTGTATGGTCCTCCCGGTGTTGGAAAAACAAGTCTAGGCCGAAGCATTGCTAAAGCTTTGGGCAGAAAATATGTGCGCATGAGCCTTGGCGGTTTAAAGGATGAAAGCGAGATCCGTGGCC
>DAISHL010000144.1:0-5785 GCA_036822555.1 Bacteroidota bacterium
AACCAGTCCAAAAACCTTGGCATCCATTTCATATTCAGGATGCGAATTGTTAAAAGTAACATCACCCGAATTTTTCAGAGATTTCTCTACGGCAGAGTATACTTCTTCAACACTGATCATTTTCATGCACATGTTATCTCCGCCACATGGTGGCACTTTAAAGTCGTGTACGCATGGACTGCAGTAGAGACCTTTGTATAATATGGTAGCCTTATTGGAATAGCCATATTGGTCAGGAGAACATGGACCAAACAAACAAACTGTGGCCGTATTACAGGCAAATGAAATGTGCATTGGGCCAGTATCATTTGTAATAACCAATTGTGCGCTCTTAATAATTGCAATAAGCTCATCAATGGTGGTCTTCCCCGACAGATCAATTACTCGTTCAGAGTTTGTCTTTATAGCAATGTTCTTGGTGTATTCGCTTTCAGCGGGAGATCCAATGAGCACCAACGTCAACTGAGGGTAAGAATGAAGGATCTTGGTAATAAGTTTCATAAAGTTCTCGGCCGCCCAACGTCTTTCTATCCGCAGATCTGAGGCATTCGGATTGATCACGATATACGGACCAGCAGGCAAAATACGAGCCTCACTTTTTATGGCATTCGCCAAAGGATATAATGAAACGGGTTTATCAATGGGTCCGAACAAGCGAGCAATTTGAAGATATACCCCTGAGATAGGTACGCGGGGATTGAAGAACATCATGTGGGTATAAATGCCCATACGAAAAGAACTGTCCCTTAAGTAAAAACCAATTCTATTCTTTGATAATGAGAATAAAGCTACCAGCGTGCTGTAATTCGAATAAATCTCAAGGTCAATATATACATCCGGGCGTTTTCTTATTAGCCTGATGACCGTACTGAATGTTGAGCCAATTAGCTTGAAAAGACCTTTGTCATCCACAGTTAAGATCGTATCTATCATGTCGATCTTTTTAAGGAAATTAACGTTGGCACGAGTTGAAACGAAGATGATCTCTGCTTCCGGAAATTTCTGACGAATGGCTTGCAGCATAGGTGTAGCCTGAATGATACTGCCCATACCTTTGAATTTACAGATCGCGATCTTTGTAAATGGCTTGGATAAAGAATGGTCTATTCTTAAGAGCTTGCCAACCAATCGCGTTATAAAATTCAACAGGAATGCAATAGGCTTTGCAACATAGGAATCAATGAGTATTTGTCGTCTTGTGTTCAAAAGCGTGTGTCCTTGTATAGCTCTACGTTCTTTATATCCTCATCTATGGGCAAATGCATTTCGGTGATTTTACCCAGATGCCAAAGATAATGATTGCTTAGTCGCAGAAAGTATCTGTTTGATGTTTTGTCTCGTCTCATGAATGTGAATGATCCTTGCGTTTCAGAGGAATCATTCTTTAAAGTAAGATTCACCTGATAAGGTTCAATGGTATAATCTGCCTTGTTGTATTCTATACTTACATAGCAATGGTTCAATCCTTTTACAGATCCAGGAAAACGAACAACGTACTGTCCATTAACTCTTTTTAGTTCATTCTTGTTAACTGCGTAAACTCTTTGCAGATCCTGATCTTTTTTGTTCGTATAAAATCCACCAATGTATTCAGCGTTTAATTGATAGTCATACTGTTTAGGTTCAAGCGCATTGAACTTAATATTTGCAGTATCCTTCACAAGGGCCTTTAATTCAGAACTGATCCATATGCTTTTATTGTTGATCACCCCATAAGGGATATAATTCTTGAATATATATTCTGAGATCACGTAATATCGCATCACATTTGGAATAAGATCCATGTTGTCATTCGGTCCAGGAGGGTATCCCGCGAATACCACAAGTGGTGCGCTTTTTGGTGATACTTCTTTCAATAAGTGAAGTTGCTGAAAATCATCAATGGTGTTTTGCAGATTCTGATTATAGTACCCTGGTATTTTTCGGTTACAATAATAATAAAGCATGGATGTGTTTGAAAGATCAAGAAAGGTTTGATCGTTTGTTAAGTACTTATCTAAAAAGATCTTGAGGTGTTTATAATTTGCATTGGCAAATGCACTGTCTTCAACAACTCTGTTTTTAATATGTGGCGACGACAATGAATGCAGTTTGTTATAAAAGCGATCGCCGGTGAGTGCTTGTTCCAATGGAAGTTTATTTACCTGGAAAGAGAAATACTTTATACCAATGAAAAGAAAAAAGGAAGTAATATAGAACACGCCATAATACGACCTTTGTGTATTCTTTCCGGCTATGTATGCGATGAACAATCCTGCGCCCAAATAGAACACGCTTGTTATGTAATCATCATTGAATTCGGGATAACCATGGCGCACTAGGCCACGTTGCAAATGCACAAGGTAAAGGATCAAAATGTAGACAGACGACAACAGCAATTTGCCATCAGTGAGGAATGATGAACCATGACGTGTTTTTAATTTGTAAATACCATAAATGCAAAGGCTTAATGCAAGGATCGGCAGGAGCAGATGGTGAAGATAGAATTGATGCACGTTGGGGTCATAAATGTTTTTATGTCCGTGTGCCTGACTGCCGGCTATATAGTGGTAAAACAATTGAATGTTGTTGAGCAGGTGAGCCGGCGATCTTAAGATCATTGTTCCGATCAATAGCAGGGTAATACCTGAAAGGAACCAGGCAAGGCCTTTTATAATGGTCTTGTATGGGATGTTCCCTGGATACAAGATCATCATCACCGGTATAAAAATGGCATTGCCAATGATAGCGACCACACCTGTATCTATTCTCCATATCAACAGAAGTGCAAGTACTGCAAACAAACGCGAGACCTTTGCAGCATTAGCGTGCTTATAAAGATCGTGTAACAGAATCAAAGGCAAAATGGCAGGAAGAACGGTTGCGTAAAGCACTTCATTTAAGAACGGGAAAAAGAAAATAAATGCAACGGCAGCCATTTCATTCTTGAATAAGAATTTTAGTAATAGGTATTGCAGGGCAATGAACACAAAACTGTTGAGGAAGCCGTAGGTCAATGGACCAAGATCATTATGAAAACCAAAAATGGCAGTGTAGATATAGCCAAACCATTGTTCAGAGAGCATGTGTGAACTCATGAAATCAACTACAGGAATTTGCCCATGTTCAAATACACGCATCATGGAGCTCAAAATGTTTGCCGGTTCAAACATGTCAGGAATATTTTCGGTCACCGGCTCATAAGCAGTCATGAGAACGTACGTAAAAAGAAGAGCAGGGATAATGAGCCACGTGTTTAATGTTCTTGTATTGAATCTTCTGTTTTTCAGGAAGAACAAGGCAGCCATCATTATGCCGGCAATGATCAGGAAAAGGGGCCAAAAGATCTTTTGGTAAGAGGCATTCGCCTGGGTAGTGTGGTTATTCAAAAAGAAGAGCTCAACGCTAAGTAACGCTAATGGTGGAACAAGAGTAATTGGCAATAAAGTTAAAGTAGCTGTTTTAATACGCCATTTAGTGATGTGTGTTGTGAAAAAGTAATAGATCAGGAAAAGACAGGTGCTTATGAAAAATACTGTTGAATAATTCTTATGAATGAAGGATGATGCGCCAAAAGTAAACACTAGTAAGAACAGCAACAGAAAAGCGAAAGACATACTCAGAGAGAAAATGCCGGGATGCAAGAATGATTGGGAAGTATGACTTTTGTTTTTGAATATAGTAAGCAACAGCAGTTTAAGGATGAATAAGAAAAACAAACTGCTTAGCAAATGTGTAGAATCTGTACCAAAGATCTTCATGGCACACAACACAATGCCTGAGATGGCCAAATAAAACAGATCGTTCTGTTTAACTGTGTGCAGGCCCTTTTTAGTGAATAAATAGGTTAATCCTGCATTGGTAAGCACAAAGATAATTGTGGTGTAGATTAAAAACCGATACATCCAACTTACACGGGCACTAACATCAACCCCGTGCGCGGTTGCTTCACAAATAAAGATCTCCTTTAAAAATGGCAGGTCGAATGAAACAGCATTAGACGCCTCATGAATGATGAAAGCAGTGATAAATGCTGCATATAAACTGACAGAACGCGTGTTTCCGGCAAATATGAAGTTGTTTATACGCTCAATGAATGGTTTCATCTTATAACACCTCGTGAAGGGTCCTCTTACAAATATAGAAATTTAGCCTTGCCAATTGTAAAATCAGGCTTTGAAGGCGGCAATAAAGACGTGCAACAAGATACGGGCTAAACATTAAAGGTAGTGACTCCGAAGGGATTCGAACCCCCAACCTTCAGAACCGGAATCTGACATTCTATCCAATTGAACTACGGAGCCAATAATGGCTCAAAAGTACCAATTTATTTGCAAAACTTGCCTTTTATGGATTTTTAACTGTAACTTCTTGATCACTTTTGTATTATTGTTGCCTGTATGCAAAAAATCAGACTTCTGTCATTGCTAATCCTATTTGCTATTCATGCAAATGCTCAGCGCTTATCAGTTAAAGGAATTGCATACGACACCATCGCAAAACAACCACTTAAAAATGCAGTGATCACCGCGTTAAAGTTCTCTGACTCTGTATTGGTGAAGTACACGCGATCTGATGACAATGGTGCGTTTGAGTTAAATGACATGCCTGTGGATACCTTCAAGGTGGTTATTTCGCATAGAAAATTCGGAGACAAGATCTTATATGTGATCGGCAGTTCAAAGAACTACGACTTTAATTTCAATAAGGTGATCATGCCTCCTAAAAGTGTGAGTCTGGATGAAGTGACCATTTTTGCCTACAAGGACCCTGTGTATTATAAAGGCGATACATTGGTATACACAGCAGATAGTTTCAAGGTGAAGCCAAATGCAACGGTAGAAGATCTGCTAAAGCGTTTGCCCGGAGTGAAGGTGGATTCAAAAGGAAAGATCACGGCACAAGGAAAGGAAGTGAGTAAAGTATTGGTGGATGGTGATGAGTTCTTTGGTTCTGACCCCACCATGGCAACCAAGAATCTTGCCGCCAATAGTGTTGAATCTGTTCAGGTGTTTGAGAAAAAAGCTGAGAATGCCTCGGCAGAAAGCACGAATGATGAGACCATCAAGGTGATGAATTTGAAACTGAAAGATGATGCCAAGAAGGGATATTTTGGCAAAGCCTCTGCCGGCAGTGATTTTCAGGATTTTTACGAAGGCGAATTGTTGTTGAACAGATTCAGGAACAAGCAAAAGATCTCATTATTTGCGTTAGGCGCAAACACACCAAAGACCGGATTCGGCTGGGGAGATATTGATAAGTACGGATTAGAGAATGAACAGAATTATACCTGGGATGAAGAGAATGGTTTTGTTGGAAAAGAGCAGGGGCAAGGGATCCCACGGACATTGAATACCGGAGTGTATTACAATGATAAATGGGGAAAGAAAACAAAAGTGAATGCGAATTATTCATATAAGAATAATTATCTGGTAACGGAAAGCGAACAACGCAGTCAGTATTTCCTGGCCGACACCAATTACATTACCAACAATTACAGCAGGAATGAGAATGAAAATCAGGCCCATAGTTTTAATTTAAGTATTGTAAGCGATATTGATTCGCTCACAAAGATCACCATCACGCCTAAAGCCAGCTATAATTTGAATGACTATTCAAGTATTACATGGAATAATTTTGCCACTACTTCAGATTTTGTGACAAGAGAAACAGAGAATAAGAACACGAACAATTCGAGTAATTATGATGTGAGCTCTGGATTCAAGCTTAACCGAAATTTCAAGAAAAAGGACAGAAGCTTCACCGCGAATTATTTCATTGACATTGGATCAAGTAATGGCACCGT
>DAISHL010000145.1:0-5776 GCA_036822555.1 Bacteroidota bacterium
CAGATAATTACGATTGCCCCATAAAAATGATTTGGTAAGCCCCACTCTTAAGTTAAAACGTTCTGAAAAATTGTGGCTGTAAATAAATGAATTGGCAAATCTAAGATAACCATTACGGTCTTTGTAGGTGACGTCCTTGGTCAGGAATGGAGAGATATCGATGAACCAAAGTCCTTTTTTTCCTGTATTGTGAATGATTCTTAAACCAACACCAAGTTTGATCAACTGATGTGTTTTAATGCTGTCGAAAACCGGCTTAAAGGACATAAGATGCCCCGTAAGCAAATAGTGCGTGTAGCTGTAAATACTGCTGTCGGCATTAAAGGATAGGTTGGTTATAAAAGGCATGCAAAAACCTAAATTGAATTGCCTGATGGCATAGCTTTTAAGGCGATGACTGAGTATTGAATCGGAAGCAATTGAATCAATGGCATGGATCGGCTGTTTGGGCTTAGTATAGGAATCAAGAAAAATGATGCTTTGAAAATAGTGCTTTGGTTCTTTGATCTTTAAAGAATCATAAGACCCCTGAGATTTTGCAGTGGTCCAAAATAATAAAAGAGTGATGGCAGATACCATCACTTTAAGAGTATTTCTAGTGTCAGTTTGCACTGGTCTTTATTTCTCCTTTATAGTATTTATCACTTCTCTTTTAAATTCCTCTTCAACAAGCTGAAGTTTTACAACCTTTTTAGGACCTATCACCAATTTCAATTTTTCGTTATAGGTCTTGTTTAATTCTGCTTCTGCCAATTTACTCTTATTTTCTAAGGCAATGAGGTCTTCTGCATCTTTATCGGTATAATTTGCCGGCAAATTCCTGTAGGCCATCCGAAGATTGCGTCTGATCAGTTTCAGTTTATCGTGGTATTCATTGTAAATAGGCCAAAACTTCTCACTCTCATTACTGCTGAATTCCATTTTTTTTGCAATGAATGTAGCGCGAAGTTCCTCTACCTTTTCACGTTGCGACTGAGCATGTGACCTGTTTCCAAGGCAAGTTAAAATTGCGATCAAGGGTATTATGTATCTCAGTTTTATCATTCAATATAATCCATTAAAGCGGCGTCATTCGTGTCAAACTGAATTAAGGTGTCTTTTGGAGCGTTCAACTTTTGTTCTAATTTTTCGGCATTCACCATTTCGTATAGTTCATCATTATCCAGATGTTCGAGCTTATATTTAAGGAGTTCACGTTTTTCAATACATGCCAGGGTAGTGCAGTCTTGTTCAGAAACATTGTTGTTGAAATATCCCTGGTACAGCCAAAGGCCTGCTGCAATAACTAAAATAGCTGCCGCTGCATACCAAACCGATCTTCTGAACAGGTTGATCACGCGCGTATTGCTTGGCCCTTCAATTGAAGCTGTGATCCTTTGTTTTGAATCGGTAAAGTAATTGCTGCTAAGGTCAAATGGATTTTGTCTTGGTAGTTCAGAAAGGGTAGGGCAATTGCTCAGTTCTTCCCTGATCAACACACTCCAATCCTTTTTTTCGTAATCGGATACGTGTGGATGTACAAAACCACTAACCTTAGAGAGAGAACCCAAGGTCTCAAAAGGCAACAACTCAAGTTTTGAGCCAGAATGAGTAAAATAACCCTCTGGAACCACAAAACCACTTTCTCCCTTTAGTTTGGACAATAAAGGATAAGTCTCGTGCTCACTGATCCATTCCATTCGTTGCATCAGTTTGGCTTTAGACCCACTAAAATAGTCGTCCGGCAGATCAAAGGAGTTAGTTATGTTATTTGAGTTGTTCAATTTATGATTTGACCTTTTTTGTTTAAATAAGTTTAATGTGTGGTTAAATATTCTTCCACCTTTTTTGCTGCCAGGTGGTAACTTGCCTTGAGGGCTCCAACAGAGGTTTCAAGCACGTCGCTCATTTGTTCATATGGCATTTCATCAAAATAGCGCATGTTAAATACGATCCTTTGTTTTTCCGGTAAGGTCAATATGGCTTGCTGTAGTTTCAACTGTATCTCATCACCCTTAAAGTAATGGTCGCTTTCGAGAGATTTAGAGAGTTGATATTCAATAGGATGCAATGAGTCTGTTTGACGTTTTTGTTTCTGGCTTAAAAAAGTCAAAGATTCGTTTGTTTCGATGCTGGACATCCATTTTAATAAACTGCTTTCTTCTTTAAAGTTAGCCAGCCCTTTCCAAATCTTGATGTAAGTGTTCTGTAATACATCATCCGAATCGTCGTGATCGATCACAAGTTTTCGAATATGCCAGTATAATCTTTTCTGGTATTTATCGATCAATAATTCCAACGATCGTCCCCGGGTAGATTCATCCTTGTATAATTTTAATATGTCTGTATCAGGGGTCTCGGCCACAGAAGCAATTATTGGTTATATTTGACCATTAAATTTAGCAAAGGTTTAACGGAACATGAAAATTTCTTTGGAAAGATTTAAAAATACCAGGGTCACCGAAAATATACATATCCATTTTTGGCTTAACAAAGACACATGTAGGGTAATGGAGATCAAACTCCTTGGTGTACTAATGATCATTCCAACGATACTAATTGCTCTTTTTATAGCTTACCGAACTTTCAGATCCCCTGAATTCTTTGTAAATCTGGCCGTACTGTTCTGGATCATGGCCAACAGTTTTTGGATGAGTGCAGAGTTTTATAACTTCCTAGAGTATAAATACATCACAGGTTTTCCGTTTACGCTTGGTTTCTTATGTTTCTTCGTTTATCTCTACCAATTGATAAGAACCGATACTAACAACAAGTAGTTAAATACTGATGGACTCTTGCCGATGTTGGTATGAGCCTTTGGTTTAAATTTATATTCTTAAACAATTCTAGTATTCTTTCATGAAAAAAGCATTTGTATTTCCTGGGCAAGGCTCCCAGTTCTCAGGTATGGGTAAAGACCTATACGATAATTCACCGCTTGCCAAACAATTGTTTGAACAGGCCAATGAGATCTTAGGATTCAGAATTTCAGACGTGATGTTCAGTGGAACAGATGAGGAGCTGAAGCAGACAAAGATCACTCAACCCGCTATCTTTTTGCATTCGGTTATTTTATATCTGACAAAACAGAATGAAGTATCGCCTGACATGGTGGCCGGCCATTCATTAGGTGAGTTTTCTGCACTGGTTGCCAATAAGGCTTTATCATTTGAGGATGCCTTACGTTTGGTTTACAAAAGAGCCATGGCCATGCAAAAAGCATGTGAATTGAATCCAAGCACAATGGCTGCGATCTTGAATCTTGATGATAAGGTTGTAGAGGATATTTGTAAAGAAATTACTAATGGAGGCAACGTAGTGGTTGCAGCAAATTACAATTGTCCCGGACAATTAGTGATCTCAGGAACTATTGAAGGTGTAAATATAGCCTGTGAAAAACTGAAGGCTGCAGGTGCGAAACGCGCCTTGGTATTGCCTGTTGGCGGTGCATTCCATTCGCCTTTGATGGAACCTGCCAGAGTTGAACTTGAAGCTGCGATCAATGCCACAAATTTCAATAAGCCTATTTGCCCTGTTTATCAGAATGTCACAGCCAATGCGGTTTCTGATCCGGAAAGCATAAAATCAAATTTAATAGCACAATTAACAGCTCCGGTAAAATGGACACAAAGTGTGATCCAAATGACCAATGATGGTGCTACTACTTATGTTGAATGCGGTCCAGGTAAAGTTTTACAAGGGTTAGTAAAAAAGATCAGTCCTGCAGCTGAAGTAATGAGTTTGTAATGAAGATCAAAAGAGCATATTTATTTGGAGTGTTGGCATTTTGTCAAATGCAGATGCATTCACAATTCTTTAAAGGAATTGGCGTTTATGGGGCATTAACAGAATCACGTCATAGATACATCAATAAGGATGAGGACAAGCGTGATTTTACGCCATCTGATTACACCAATAATCCGAATTATTACAACACCCAAAGTTATGTTGCCAAAGAACGATTCAGTTGGGGAGCAGGTGTTTTCGCCGAATTTTCAACTATTGACAGGGTACGTTGGCAAACGGAACTTGCCTATACAAATAAAGGGTCCAAGGAGCGCCAATTGCAAGACCCCTTCTTTGGTGTTAGAGAAAGTGGGTTTGGTACCAACAAGTTCACATATATCCAGTGGAATAATTACCTCAAGTTCTTCAATAAATTGGGATACATGTCTAATTGTTATTACATGTTGGGTGTAAGGGCTGAATATGCTTTCAGAAGTTCTACTCCCGTTAATGCGCCATACAGTGGTGCCAAGCCAAAGATATGGTTCAGTGGTGATGCAGGAATTGGTTTTGAATTCCCATTGTATAAAAAGATCAACTGGTTCAATGAATACCACTGGAACAATGATATTTGGAATCCAAAGAAAGGAAGCACGGTGATGCGCAACAGAACATTCGAGATCAGGGTTGGTTTGGTATACCGACCAAAGAAGAGAAGTATTGATGATTGTAATGCACCTAAATATAATGGCCCTGCCTATTAATTAAAAAACTGAAACATGGTAATGAGTAAAGAAGCCTTGATGGCTTTAACAAAAGGTGTACTGGCTCCTCAAGAGGAAATGCTGGAGGTAGCCAGAAAAAAAGGGAAACTATTTATTGGTATACCTAAGGAAATTGCATTTCAGGAAAACCGTGTGCCATTGGTACCCGATGCGGTTGCCTTATTGGTAAACAATGGACATCATATTGTCATTGAAGCAGGTGCCGGTAAAACCGCGCATTTTGAGGATACTGATTATAGTGAGGCAGGAGCAGAGATCGTATATACACCCGAAGAGGTATACAAGGCGAATGTGATCCTTAAGATCGCACCGCCAACACTTGAAGAGATCGAGTACATGCAACCAAAGCAAACCTTATTCAGTGCGTTGCAATTATCTGTTCAACCTGAGAACTTCTTAAAAAAATTAACCTCTAAGAAGTTGAATTGTGTGGCATTTGACCTGATCACTGATGAAGCAGGTATTTATCCTGTGATACGTGCCATGGGAGAAATAGCCGGTGGAGCAAGTATATTGATCGCAGCAGAATTATTGAGCAATGTAAACAATGGTGTGGGTTCTATCTTAGGAGGTATAAGCGGGATCTCTCCGACTGAAGTGGTGATCATAGGCGCAGGTACTGTTGGTGAATTTGCCGCACGTGCAGCAATTGGATTGGGCGCCACTGTTAAAGTGTTTGATAATTCTACCTCACGTTTACGCCGTTTGCAAAATCAATTGGGGACACGTGTTTTCACTTCCGTAATTGTTCCTAAAGTATTAGAAAAACATTTGAAGACTGCCGATGTTGCCATTGGTGCTTTGCGCGCCAGAAACGGAAGGGCACCTGTGGTTGTAACTGAAGATATGGTATCTGAAATGAAAGCGGGATCTGTGATCATTGATGTAAGTATTGATCAGGGGGGCGTTTTCGAAACATCACAAGTGACCAATCATACCAAGCCTGTTTTCAGAAAGCACGGGGTTATTCATTATTGTGTTCCAAATATTCCGAGCAGGGTTGCGAGAACTGCATCCTATGCTTTTAGTAATATTTTCTCTCAGATCATTTTGAACATGGGAGAGGAAGGCGGATTTGACAGTATAGTAAGAAAAGATGCCGGCTTACGCAATGGGATCTATATCTATAACGGAATCCTTACAAGTCAGTTCTTAGGTGAGACCTTCAATTTGCCTTTCAAGGATATCAATTTGCTGATGGCAGCTATGTAATTGCAGGGGATTATTCCTGAGGAATATCATTCTGGTAATTAACGGTGTCGCTTGGCGTGCCGTCAATTGAAAAA
>DAISHL010000146.1:0-5726 GCA_036822555.1 Bacteroidota bacterium
GTGTGATATGGTACACCCTAATTTACCCGTATCAAACAAGTTATATGTGCCGGGTGATACTCCGCTTATGTTTGGTGAGGACGACGAGAAGGATGAAGGGCCGGTCCAACTGACTGTGTATGTTGGAAAGCCTCCTGTGATGGATGTATTTACAGATCCATTGTTGGCACCGTTACATGTTACATTGTTAACAGTAAAATTGATGGCAATATTACTCACGTTAATCTTTGCATGTTTGTTCATGCTACATGTACTTGCAGTTGTATTGAGTGTATATATGGTGGTTACAGATGGTGATGCTATGGTATTCGGTGTATTTGTGCTGCTTAATCCGGCTGTTGGTAACCAAGAAAAGGCGCTGCCTCCACCGGTAGTGATCAGCGATACAGACTGTCCGATACAAATAGAATCAATATTTGGAGTCACCGTTGTGAATAATGAATCCTGTATATAGAACCGCAAACTATCCATGATCATGTTGGAGCAAAACGGATTCCCGAGATATACTGTCATGTACTCTGTTCCTTCATTCAAGCCGTCTGCAAATGGATTCACATTTAGTCCAACTGTTGCCTGATTGGCCGGGATCACAATGGTTTTCATATTGGTAGGGCTTGGGGTTGCTCCTATCAAAGGATAATCCGTTCCGTTGGTGGCAGTTCCGCCAAGCCAATAGTTAACCGTTAAAGGATTGGAGGTTACATTCTGACGTTGAAAAATAATAGTTCCATTATTACAGCCTTCAACCATGTTTGGAATGCCTCCTGCAGTTTTGCTCAATAACAATACATTGTTTGATGAGATCTTTTCAATGAATACGCCTGAATCCCACAACTTATCTGATACGTCGGCCACAACAAGTTTTAAATGGTACATGGCACAAGGGGTCACTTTGGAAATTGCTTTAAGTCCTTTTGTGAACCCATCATACTGAACAGATGTTCCGTTGTTGTTATTTTGGTAGTATTGAGTATTAAGGTTCTGGTTCACATTATTGATAGTAACCGCTGTATTTGTGTTTGGGATCAATGCAATGTTATGGTATTGCCCTGCACCTGGATCACCAACAATTCCAGGGCCGCTGATGAAAAACCCAAACACGTCATTGTATTGAGAACCCACCCATTCTTCGTATTCTTCCGATGCGAAAACAAAATCGAATTTGATCGTGTCCCCCTGTGGAATGATATCAAACTCGAATTCGGTATATTCCCATGTTGTTTTACCTGTATAGCTATTCAGCAATGTATACGTATTAGGTGTATATTGATTACCGAAATAGGTTGTTTTATTACCAACATTATTCGGACCAACGGCATTGTAAATTGTACCTGTGGTTAGCAACAACCCTTCAGTAATGTTAAGATTACTGCTTGTGGCAATATATTTACCATAACTGTTTGCCCCAGCAGCATTCACAACCGGATTCAGGATCTGCACTCCGGGACCTGAGATCAATTGGGCAAGCTGAGTTGCTTTTAATGTTTTTTTAACTATTAATTGCTCGTGGCTTAATTTTGATTTCAGTAAATTGATCCCAATAAGTAATGAAAATTATCTTTTCATTGGAATAGAATTAAGAATTAATTAGTGTTGCCTAGGTTTCTTTTCGATGAACATTGTGTCTCAGCCTCTGACGTACCTTGAACTTCCCTAAGTGTTAAGTTTTTGGTATCAGTGTGCTTGGCGAACATGATCTCTATTTTGTCCATTTGGGCCTTAGCGCCTGAAAGCTTCGACTCTATTATCAGAACACCTGCCGGTATGCATGTGTATACCACCTTGAATTCACCTGAATTCTTCATTTCCTTTTGAATATTCTTATCAAGTTCAACCGAGTATCCGGGAATTTGACATTGGATCTTTATAGGGTCTGTGCCTGTTTTTTGAGAGAAACCAAAAAGGCCAAAGATCAAAAAGACGCCAACAAGGGCATTCTTCAATAAGAAGTGTGTTTTCATGACAAAAAAGTTGTTGGGCAAAGTTCCGTCTTATAATACGCTGATGTGATGATTAAAGTCATGGCCATACCTGACAAATGTTAGTTTTATTAGAAATTCGGTAAAAGTTTAAGGACCATTTTTAGTAAAAAATTTGATAAAACCCTCTTCTAATCCTATATTTGAGAGGATAATTTGAACTTAAAATCATATGGAAACCACACCTTATCAGTCGAAGAATAAAATTAGAATTGTTACGGCCGCAGCTTTATTTGACGGCCATGATGCTGCTATCAATATTATGCGTCGTATCATGCAGAGCAGTGGAGCAGAAGTAATACATCTAGGGCATGACCGCAGTGTGCAGGAAGTGGTGAATTGTGCCATACAAGAAGATGCCAATGCTATTGCCATTACCAGTTACCAGGGTGGGCACGTAGAGTATTTCAAATACATGTATGATCTTTTGAAAGAAAGAGGTTGTGGTCATATCAAGATCTTCGGTGGCGGCGGCGGAGTTATCCTGCCTACAGAGATCGAAGAATTACACAAATATGGCATCACAAGGATCTATAGTCCTGATGATGGGCGTGCTTTGGGTTTGCAAGGGATGATCAATGATGTATTGAAACAGTCAGATTTCCCAACGGGCGTGAATCTGAATGGAGAGGTTGGGCATTTCAAGGACAAGGATCATAAATCCATTGCAAAGTTAATTTCTGCTGCAGAAAATCACTCAGAGGAAAGTGCTGCCATGCTGAAGAAGATAAGAGAAATGGCTGTAGCTTCCAAGGTGCCTGTGTTTGGTATCACAGGTACAGGAGGAGCAGGTAAATCCTCTCTGGTAGATGAGCTAGTGCGCAGATTCCTGATAGATTTTCCTGAAAAGCAGATCGGTATCATTTCAGTGGATCCATCGAAACGTAAAACCGGAGGCGCTTTATTAGGAGATCGTATCCGTATGAATTCCATCCGTAACGACCGTGTATTCATGCGCAGTATGGCTACGCGTCAAAGCAACCTCGCCTTATCTAAGCATGTGCAGGATGCAGTGGATATTTTAAAGGCAAGCAATTTTGATCTTGTGATCTTAGAAACAGCGGGTATTGGACAGAGTGATACAGAGATCACGGAACATAGCGATCTGTGTTTGTATGTGATGACACCTGAATATGGTGCAGCTACACAGCTTGAAAAGATAGATATGCTAGAGTTCGCAGATATCATTGCCTTGAATAAATTTGACAAACGTGGTGCTTTGGATGCTTTACGGGACGTTAAAAAGCAATACCGCAGAAACAAGAACCTTTGGGATATTGACGAAGAGAAGATCCCGGTTTACGGTTCCATAGCCTCACAATTCAATGATCCGGGAATGAACAGATTATATGTGGCCGTGATGGAAAAGGTTGTAGAGAAAACAGGCGCGGCACTTAAATCAAACTTTAACATCACCAATGAGATGAGTGAGAAGATCTATATCATTCCACCAGCTCGTACACGATATTTAAGTGAGATCTCTGACAATAACAGATCTTACGATAAGAAAGCCAAACAGCAAAGTGACATAGCTGACAGGCTATATGGGATCAAGAGAACCATTGAAACCATCAGAGATTCCAGGATGGCAGATAAGGATCGTTTGATCAAATCGCTGGAAGAAGAATATGCAAGAGTTGAATTGGATCTGGATGGACATAATAAGAAATTGATCGAGACCTGGGATCAGCGAAAGAAGCAATACCAGGATGATTATTATGTTTTCAGGGTTCGCGACAAGGAGATCAAAATTAAAACGCATTACGAATCGTTGTCTCACACACTGGTTCCAAAGATCGCCGTGCCACGTTTCAAAGGCTGGGGCGATGTACTTCAGTGGAATTTGCAAGAAAATTTCCCTGGCGAATTTCCATACACGTCCGGTATCTATCCTTTCAAACGTGAAGGCGAAGATCCAACACGTATGTTTGCTGGTGAAGGCGGACCAGAACGTACCAATAAACGTTTTCATTATGTGAGCAAGGGTTTGCCTGCAGCCCGTTTAAGTACAGCATTTGACAGTGTAACCCTTTATGGAAATGATCCGGACCACAGACCGGATATCTACGGTAAAATTGGTAATTCAGGTGTGTCTGTATGTTGTTTGGATGATGCCAAAAAATTGTACAGTGGATTTAATCTTGCAGATCCTAAAACGTCTGTATCTATGACCATCAACGGTCCTGCTGCCATCATAGCCGCATTTTTCATGAATGCTGCCATCGATCAGCAATGCGAATTATACATCAAGGCAAACGGTTTAGAGAAGGATGTGGAGAACAAGATCAATGAGATCTACAAAGCCAAAGGAGTAGCACGCCCTAAATACAATGGGCCATTACCTGAGGGTAACGATGGCTTAGGGCTGATGTTGCTTGGTGTTACTGGTGACCAAGTGTTGCCAAAAGACGTGTATGAAAAAATAAAGGCACAAACGCTATCACAGGTGAGAGGTACAGTACAGGCTGACATCCTGAAAGAAGATCAGGCACAGAACACATGTATATTCAGCACGGAGTTCAGTTTGCGTGTAATGGGAGATGTGCAGCAATATTTCATTGACAACAATGTTCGCAATTTCTATTCAGTTTCTATCAGCGGTTACCATATTGCGGAAGCAGGCGCCAATCCAATTTCGCAGCTTGCCTTTACGCTTTCAAATGGATTCACATTTGTAGAGTACTATTTAAGTCGTGGTATGCATATTGATAGTTTTGCACCAAATCTTTCATTCTTCTTTAGTAACGGAATAGATCCTGAATATAGTGTGATAGGTCGTGTTGCCCGCAGAATATGGGCTAAGGCCATGAAACATAAATATGGAGCAAATGAGCGTTCGCAAATGTTGAAGTACCATATTCAAACTTCAGGTCGTTCTTTACATGCTCAGGAGATCGATTTTAACGATATCCGCACAACCTTGCAGGCTTTATATGCTATTTATGATAATTGTAATTCCTTGCATACAAATGCTTATGATGAGGCTATTACAACTCCAACGGAAGAGTCAGTTCGCAGAGCCATGGCCATTCAGTTGATCATCAATCGTGAGTTAGGATTAGCGAAGAATGAGAATCCGTTGCAGGGATCATTCATCATTGAGGAATTAACGGATCTTGTTGAAGAAGCAGTGCTGAAGGAATTTGACAGCATCAGTGAGCGTGGTGGTGTGCTTGGCGCCATGGAAACCATGTATCAACGTGGCAAGATCCAGGAAGAGAGTTTGAATTATGAAACGCTGAAACATACAGGAGAATATCCTATTGTTGGGGTGAATACATTCCTGAGCTCTAAAGGCTCACCTACTGTTATACCACAGGAGGTTATCCGCTCCACTACAGAAGAAAAAGAATTTCAGATCTCTACGGTTCAAAATCTCTGGAAGGCGAGTGGAAACAAAGGAAAGGAAATGTTAACGGAGTTGCAGAAAGTGGCCATTCAAAATGGCAATCTGTTCAATTCATTAATGGAAGCTGTAAAATATTGCAGCCTTGGACAGATCACCAGAGCCTTATTTGAAGTAGGTGGTCAATACAGAAGAAACATGTAAAATAAACTATAAATGAAAAAGATCATCTACATTGTTCTTGGCTTGGGAGTGATATACTTGTTGCTCTGTGCCTTTGGTCCGTCTGAAGTGAAAGTTGAGCGCAGCATCAACATTAAATCAAGATCTGTGGAGGATATGCAGCACAGGATCGCTGATTTTAAATTTTTCCATGATGTATGGTCACCATGGTCCGAGAT
>DAISHL010000147.1:0-5702 GCA_036822555.1 Bacteroidota bacterium
GTCCTATTTTCGTGAGCAGGAAAAACTGGCCTTGCAGGAAATTCTTGTAAAAGAAACTGAACCTGTTGTGATATCGCTGGGTGGCGGAACCATTTGTTTTAATAATGCATTGGAACTTGTTTTGCAAAATGGCCTGCTGATCTATCTGCAAACAAATGAGCATGCTTTACGCCGAAGATTAGTGGACTCAAAGAATCAAAGACCATTATTGATGGGAAAGAATGAGGAAGAGATCTTGGACTATATCAAAGAGAAGATAAAGGAGAGAAGTGTTTATTACACACAGGCACATATAACCGTTAATGGATTGGATCTTACCACGCAAAAGCTATTAAATGCCATTGAAGAGTTTGAAGAGCAACATAATTAAATATCTAGGTAAACATCTTGTATTTATAGTACTGGCGGTTACTACTATCAGTGCTTATTCGCAAGAGATGTTGTATTCTAACAACAGGCTTGGTTTTAACATTGGCGCTAATCTGGCTTTAGGTACTCATTTTCAGCGTATGGGCATTGTGTGCAATGTGTATTTTGTCAATGATAATTTTCAGGCAAATGCCGAGACCAGATTTTATTTTAATGTAAGATCGTTGGGACCGGAGAAAGTTCACAATGAGGCTGTGACCAGTCTCGGCGTCTTGTTTGGTTACGGGGCTAAGCAAAATTACCGCAACCCGTTCCTTTCCATCATTGGCAATCAAACCGGATATAAATACTCAGCGGCCTATGCCTATCAGGTCTACTGGAATACTATTCGCACGTCCCAAAGAACAGGTGTGATTTCTCTTCAATTCGACAAAGTGAGTTTGATCACAGAGAACGATCTTCTGGCTCCACCGTCCTTGGATAAATTCAGAACTGCTGCTGCCTTGATACAGTATCAACACGACAGCCTTTTTCAGGCCGCAGTGAACTGCAGTATGTGGACGGGCAAGATGGGTTTTAAAACTGCAAGCAGCGACCCGCACTTCTATTTTGGCTGCTACATGGATACTACAGGAAGTATTTATCCGAACTATTCACATGGTTTATTGAGCGCTCAAATGAAATACCATGTTGGCTATTCGCAGATTGTACAAGCTAACGTGGGTGCCGATGCTGAACAGATCAGAAATTTCTTTCAGAACAAGATCATACACGACATGCGCTATCTTCCTAAGAAGTGGATCAAGAATAAGAATTGCCATATACCGATGCTGGATGACAAAGGAGAACAATACCTTTACAAAGAGGGACAGAAAATAAAACCTGCCAGTTTCTATTTCAATTGGTTCAGCAATGCAAGTCTGTTCTATTGAGTTCTTTTCTCTAGAAGTCTGCTCACATATTTACCTACGATATCAAACTCCAGATTTACTTTTGAACCTACTTTTAATGAATTAAAGTTGGTATGCTCATAAGTGTATGGAATAATATGAACTGTAAACGTTGTGGGGGTTGATTTTACCACAGTTAAACTTACACCATTGATGGTGATGCTTCCTTTTTCAACTGTTATGTTTTGTGACGAAGCTTCGTGTTCAAATTCAAACACCCAGCTGCCATTGAGATCGGTAATGGATTTACATGAGGCAATGGTATCCACATGGCCTTGTACAATGTGTCCATCAAATCTGCCATTAGCAGGCATGCAACGCTCCAGGTTCACATGATCGCCAACATGCAGGTCACCAAGATTAGTGCGCTTCAAGGTTTCGTCAATAGCAGTTACTTTATAGGAAGTATCATTGATGGCCACAACAGTCAAACATACCCCGTTGTGAGCAACACTTTGGTCTATCTTTAATTCATGGGTGATAGAGGAAGAAAATGTGAAGTGAACATTGGAATTCAATTTCTCAATTTTTTCTACCCTT
This sequence comes from Bacteroidota bacterium, assembly GCA_036822555.1. GTDB lineage: Bacteria > Bacteroidota > Bacteroidia > B-17B0 > Aurantibacillaceae > Aurantibacillus. The sequence continues at coordinate 1,860 of DAISHL010000147.1, forward strand.
GCTTGTGTTTCAATGATGCCTGTAAACATTAGTTCTTTATTAGTTGCTGAATTAATTTTTCAGTATCCTTTTTAAATACCTCATAGTCATTTCCTGTGGCCGGTCCGCTAAAGCCGGTATGAACCTTAACGATCTCATGTTGCTTATTCAAAAAGATGGTTGTAGGAAAAGCACTGATCTTGTTCAATGGAGATAACAGTTCAGAGGCCTTGTCCTTTCCGCTCATATCGGTCATCAATATCTCGTACTGAATATCCATTCTGTTCTTAAAGCGCTGCAATTGTTTGCGTGCCTTTTCTTTGTCGCTTGTTTTTTCAAAGGCAAGTGCAATGATCTCAATACCCTGGTTCTTATAAAGAGAATAAACGCCTGCCAGGTATTTGCTTTCATCCATGCAATTAGGGCACCAGCTACCCATGATCTGCACGATCACTGCTTTGTTTTTATAGTAGGGATCTTTAATGCTTATCTTTTTACCATTCAGGTTTTCAAAGGAAAATTCCAATGGCTGTTTGGGATCCTTTACATAGGTGATCTTATCCGCATCTCTGAGTTTAAAGGACTCATTTCTTTTTGCAGTCCATGTTTCCTTCCAGTGACTGCCGCTGTGGAATGTTCCGTAGATCACATCTCCTTCTAATTTAGCTTTGAATAAAAACGCATGTGACCCATTGAAACATGATAGATACAATTCATCTCCATGCTTCATGCCCTCAAGATATCGGTAGTCTCCGGTTTCAGTGAGAAAGGTACCTGTCACATAATCTGTTTGTTCCAGGTGGTGGAACACTCCAATGGCTTTTGAGCTGTCTTTGGTATTGTTACTGAAGGTTGTTTCCCATTTTCCTTCAAATATCGGGTTTGACTTTCCCGGAGCGAATTCAAATCGCTGGGTATTGTTGTAAATGGCAATAAAAGGGATCTTGTTATGATCTTTGCGGTAGTGATTGATCCATAACCCTTGCCAGTCATCCCCCACTTTTTTTACCCTGAACTCGGTATCAAACACAGGCATTTTAAAGAAAATAGAATCGCCTTTTTGTTTGATCTCATCAACAATGATCTTTTCTTCAGCGTTGTGAATAGTTATGGTGATCTTTTTGCCTTTTTTCTGTACCTCAAAGTTAAAAGGCAGTTCAAGTATTGCGGCAGTATCAATGATCAGCACACCGCGGTAATTCCCAATTTTGATATCACCTGCAATACCATTCAGTGTGAATAGAAAGCATACTAGCGTTATGAGAAAATTGCTTTTCACTTATATGGTTCTTCCATTGCTTAATGCAACCAGATTGCTGATTCGGTATAACAAACGTGAAGCAACATTGGCATCCCAGTCGTTATCTTCAGATGTGCTTACTTCATTGATGTCAAAAGCGATAATGGTCTTGCCACTCTTCACTACTTTCTCTATCAGGTATAGTACTTGTTCTGCTTCCATGCCTCCTGCAACAGGTGTTCCGGTATTCGGACATAGTTTTGGATCTAAAGCATCAATATCAAAACTTAAATATACATTGTCCGGCAATTCGCGCACAATACGGTTGCAGATCCTGTCCCAGCTATCACCTCTGTACATGGCATGCTTCATGTCGCGGTCAAAGAAGGTAACCACACGTCCGTTACTGTTATGTATCAGATCAAATTCCTCTTCACAATAATCGCGAATACCCACCTGAACAAGTTTGCTCACTTGTTTTGTTTTTAGTGCGTTGAACATTACGGAAGCGTGACTGAATTCAAACCCTTCGTATGCATTTCTTAGATCTGCATGAGCGTCCAGCTGCAGGATGGCAAAGCTTTGGTGTTTTTCTGCAAGCGCGTGCACCATGCCTAATGGTGTAGAGTGGTCACCGCCGATCAAGCCTACCAATTTGTTCTGATTGAGATAATGTAAACAACGTTCTTTTACCCAGGCATTCATCCAGGTGCAACCCTCATGAATTTCCTGAGCGTATTTTTTTAGTTTGGCATTGCTATCGTATTTTTCCCCATTGGAAAGGCCTTCAATACATTCTTCTGCTTTTTCGCGCAGTTCGGTACTCTTAGCTTCTACTTGCTCACTGATCTCTTCCATGCCAATGCCCATTTTCCAGGCGTCTTTTACTAATGGGTCATAAAGATCTACCTGATACGATGCTTCTAATATGGCTGCCGGTCCGTTCGCTGTTCCGCCGCCGTAACTCACGGTAACTTCCCATGGAACGGGGATCAGCACAGTTTCACATTCATTAAGGTCAAACGGAAGTCCAAACATGCCGGATTTTTTTTGTCCGATACTGTTTGGATCAAAGGATCTGATTTTTTCTGCTTTTGTCATACGTCTTAAAGTGACGTAAAGATAGGATTTGAAATTGAAATGATGTTTAAGGAGCCAGCCTTTTTATTACCCACTCGTTATTGTCCAATTCATAAACAATGCGGTCGTGCAGTCTGCTTTTTCTTCCTTGCCAAAATTCATAATAGTTCGCCTGCAATATCCATCCGCCCCAGAACTCAGGCCGTTGAATGGTTTCAGGAGTGATTTTAGATTTGTATTCTTCCACCTTTGAAATCAACTCATCACGGGAGGATATTACTCCACTTTGATTACTGGCCCAGGAACCAAGTTTAGATTCAAATGGTCTGTTGTTAAAATAGGTGTCGCTATTGTTAGGATGGCATTTGATCACCTTTCCTTCGATGCGTATCTGTCGCTCCAATTCAGGCCAAAAGAAACTCAGGGAGATGTTCGGATTTTGCTCCATATGTTTGGCTTTACGTGAATTGTAATTGCCATAGAACCAGAACTGGTTGTGTTCAAATTCTCGCAGGTATACGATACGGGCAGATGGTTTGCCATCTTCTCCAACAGTAGCCAGGGTCATGGCCTGAACCTCCGGAACCTGCGCCTCAACAGCTTGTGCAAGCCAATGTTCAAATTGTAAGGACGGATTTTTATTCACATCCGTTTCATTCAAAGTGCCTTTCGTAAAATCCTCGCGGAGTTTAATGATCTTTTCTCTGAGTTTATCCATACAACAAAATTACAATTCAATTGTCTTACTCACATGATAATTATCAATTAAGGTAATTAAAAAAGAAATAACTTTGTTGTATGACCGGGCAGTTGCTGATCGCGCATCCTTTATTGAATGATGGGTTCTATAACCGATCGGTCATTCATCTTTCACAATATTCTGAAGAGGGCGTGGTAGGGTTTAATATGAATTTCAAGACCCAGATTAAACTACGCGTTGTGAGGCCTCAGTTTATCAACGGTAATTTCCCAATTTATGAAGGCGGACCCGTTGCCAAGAATCAATTGTTCTTTATTCATACACTTGGCGACAGAGTGCCTGATGCCATTCATGTGAAGGATAACTTTTATTTTGGAGGTGATTTCAACCAATTGCTTTATTTGATAGATCATGAACATGTGACCGAATCACAGTTGCGTTTTTTTGCCGGATACAGCGGATGGGATATTGATCAGCTAAAAGGTGAAATTGAAAAGGATTCTTGGTTCGTGCATAAAAGCACGCCTGCAAACATATTGTCTGTTGATCCCTATGATATGTGGGGAATGGAATTGTCAAAGGAAAAAGAAAGCTATAAAGTTTTTGGCGACTTTGGATTTGATCCCTCTACCAATTAGCTTTTTTTACGGAAAGATACAACGATAGGAACACCGGTAAAATCCCAGGTTTCACGAAGCTTGTTCTCAATGAACCTTTTGTATGGCTCTGTAACATATTGAGGAAGGTTGCAGTAGAAAAGGAACAAGGCCTCGCCCTTTAATTGAGTTACATATTTTACCTTCACAAACTTTCCTTTTACCGGAGGAGGTGAATGCGTTTCGAT
>DAISHL010000148.1:0-5680 GCA_036822555.1 Bacteroidota bacterium
GTATTTATTTTTATACCGCTTGATTTTTCATTTACTTCATAATGCCCCCCAATAACCTTGTAATTTATTTCAGTTCTGTTTCCAAATTTTAATTCGGGTTTATCTTCATTGATCAAGAGCCACTTTGGCTCAAATAAACGTATGTTGTTTTCATTTTTATCTTTAGAAAAACTATAATTGACAATTTTAGTTTCGTCAAGATCTATCACATTCACTAAGGAATCCGGCAACTCCGCTTTAACAGCATATACTGCAATTAAAAGAAAGCAAAATAAATATGTAAAGCGTTTAATCATTAACGATCTTACTCAAAAATCCTATTCAGGTATGAAAATACATGAGTAGAAAATAACTTGTTAAAATGTTATCACTCTCGTGGAGCTTAGATCAAATATAACCAAATAAATCAAGGATTAAATTCTCCTCCATGTCTAAATCTCTTGGAGTGAACGTATTCTCTTAAGAGGCTTGCCCATTCTTTATCTGTTCTTCGTTTATCGAACATGCTTGCATCGATCTTCTTCCCTATATGGATCTTGATGGTCTTGCCCTGTTGTTTGAACATTTCGTCGGGCAAAAGCAACATCTCTAAATTTCCCTTGATCCCTATACGCTTTCTGAACCGAGCAAAATTATAGAAGAATTTACTGTTGTGCCCCTCGATAAAAACTGGCACAATTGGTTTATTATACCTTATAGCCTTTGTGATAAAACTCTTATTCCACTCGAGATCCTGCACGCCGCCAGGCAATTTTCGTGACACTAAACCTGCAGGGAAGATCAATATTGCCGCATTGGAGGCATACACTTCATCAATGGTCTTTAAAGCATCGCGTGAGGTGTTGCCAACCTTGTTTACTCCCACAAAAATATCCCCGAAATTCTTTAAGTTCTTCAGGATGTCGTTGACTATGAACCTCACGTCTGGTCTCACATCGCCAATAGCTTTTATCAAAGCCATGCCATCAAGTCCGCCCAATGGATGATTCGAAGCAAAGATAACACTCTCGTTAACCGGTATGTTCTCAGGATTTACAACCTCTACCTTAATTTTCAGGTAATTCAGGATCTCCTCATTATGTTGCTAGCCTTGAAATTGATCGAGATACTCCATACCTCTATTGATCTCCTCTTCATGCAATTTATTTCGCAACCAATTGATCATGAATCCAGGCAAAAGCCTATATAAGGTTGGTGCTTTTTCCCTTAAAACCTTTCTTACATCTATGAATTTCTTAGTTGACATGCCTCGGTTTTTGACATGTTGTAAAAATAGGACTATACATGTTAATATCCTAGCATAAAAACAAGGCAAAAACGATACTGTTGTTAATTACACCAATCGCCTACATACCTTTTCCTTATTGACATCTGTGCCATTATCCTATTTTTTATTTACAAAAAATATATGAAACTAACAATGTTGAAAACCGTCATTTTTTCAACAGAAGTGGTAAAAAGTGTTTCAAAGTGGTAAAAAGTGGTAAAAAAGTGCATATTTTTGTTAAATCATTACAAATCAAGCCATGACGAGCCTAATAGGAGAATACGATTGCAAGGTTGACGCGAAAGGGCGCTTCATGTTTCCTATGGATCTTAGGAAGCAAATGGAATCCCTGTTCGAAAAGGGCTTTGTGATCAATCGCAATCTCCACCAAAAATGTTTAGTGCTCTACCCAATTCAGGAATGGAACAAATTGAACACTAAGCTCAGCAAGCTCAACCGCTTGATCAAAGCGAATGATGTGTTTGTGAGAAAATTCACAGGTGGCGCCACAAGCGCAGAGGCTGATGGTTCAGGAAGGATCCTTCTACCAAAAGCATTGACGCAGTATGCAGACATTAAATCTGACATTAAAGTGCTGGGCAGCAACAACGTGATCGAGATTTGGGACAAGGCTTTGTATGAAGAGTTCTTGAATCAGGATATAAACATAGAACAGTTGGCTCAGGATGTACTTGGCGGATTGAACTTCAATGATAATGATGAGTAACAGTACTTATCATATCCCCGTTCTTTTAAAAGAGTGTATTGAAAATTTGAACATTAAACCGGATGGCGTATATGTAGATATCACCTTTGGTGGAGGCGGACATTCAAAAGCGATCCTGGAAAAATTAGGCAAGGATGGAAAACTATTTGCCTTTGATCAGGATGAAGATGCTCAGGCCAACGCCCTGAAAGATGAACGCTTCATGCTGATCCCTCAGAATTTCAGATTCATTAAGAATTACCTGCGTCTCTATGGCATCAAACAGGTAGATGGTATTCTTGGTGATCTTGGAGTTTCATCGCATCAGTTCGATTCCGCCGAACGGGGATTCTCCATCAGATATGATGCTGAGTTGGATATGCGAATGAACCAAAAAGGTTCTTTAACCGCCAAACAGATTGTGAATTCCTACACAGAACAGCAATTGGTGGACGTGTTCAAAGAATATGGTGAATTAAATAACAGCAAAAAGATAGCAGCACTTATCGTCAAACACCGAACAGAAAAGCCGATCGTTAGCACTGGCGACCTCAAGGATGTTACCAAAGGATGTTATCCAAAATTTGAGGAGCATAAGTTCATGGCAAAGCTATTTCAGGCGTTGAGAATTGAAGTGAACCAGGAAATGGAAGCCTTGAAGGAATGTTTGAATGATTGTGTTGGTTTATTGAAACCGGGTGCACGGCTGGTAATGATCTCTTACCATAGTCTGGAAGATAGATTGGTGAAGAATGTGATTCGTTCAGGGAATACAGAGGGGAAGGAAGAAGTGGATGTGATCTATGGCTCAACAAAAAAGGTCTTCAGGTCTATCAGCAGCAAACCCATATTACCTGACGAAAAAGAAATAGAATACAATTCAAGAGCAAGAAGCGCCAAACTGAGAGTTGGCGAAAAATTATAACAGTGGCAAACAAACTGCGCGACATAAAGAAACAGGAAGAACCTGAGGTACAAGAAGAGCGTTTGGAGATTCAGGAAAAGATCTCCGAGCCTAAGTCCTCTGGTAAACCCGTGAAGAAAGGGGTGCTTGCAAAAGCACTTGCCGGTGTATTCAGCGGGACTTTTCTTGCCAACGAAAAGAATTTCAGGCACGTTCCTTTCGTGTTGTTCCTGGCCGTGCTTGCTATTGCTTACATAGCCTATGGTTATTATGCAGACAATACCATTCGTGAGGTAAACAAGATCACGAACAATTTAAAAGAACTAAGATCAGAATTCATCTACACAAAGAGTGAACTGATGTTTGCCAGCAAACAAAGCGAAGTGGCCAAAGCGGCAGAGCCAATAGGTTTAAAGGAACCAATTGTTCCGCCATTTAAGATCATTGCTGACATTACAGAACTATACAAAACAACGAATTAAAAAGTGAAAGAAAAAAAAGATAGCCTCTCCCGAATCTACTTGGTATACGTGCTTTTATGCGTGTTTGCCCTGGCTATTCTTTACCGTATAATTGTTATTCAATTTGTGCAGGGCGATGAATGGCGTGCAAAGGCCGAAGCATTCACAACCAAAGTACACGAAATTGAAGCTGTAAGAGGTAACATCTTTGATGCCAATGGTGCTTTACTTGCTACTTCCTTACCTTATTATGAGATTGGAATCGACATCAATGCTCCCAGCATAGATGATAAATTATTCAGAGAGAAAAAAGATTCAATGGCCATATGTCTGCACAACTTATTCAAAGACAGAAGCAGCAATGACTATTTGAAAGTACTGAACAGAGCAAGAAAAACAAAGGATCGTTATGTACTGCTGAAACGAAATGTTTCATACAAAGATCTTCAGATCCTTAAAACATTTCCTATCCTTCGTAAAGGCAGCAAAGGCGGACTTGTGACCCTGCAAACCAATAAACGTGAACGTCCATTCCAAATGTTAGCGGCACGTACCATTGGTCTCTCTCGTCCGGGCATTAAACCGGTTGGACTTGAGGGTGCCTTTGACGATTCTTTGAAGGGCAATACAGGCAGAAGATTGATGCAAAAGATCGCAGGTGATGTGTGGCGACCGATCAACGATGAGAATGAAGTTGAACCAAAGGATGGTAGTGATCTGTATACCACTATAGATATCAACATTCAGGACGTGGCAGAACATGCACTCCTGAAAGCCCTCATTAAGAACAAAGCGTCTCATGGTTGCACAGTACTGATGGAAGTGAAGACAGGTGCCATTAAAGCTATTGCTAATTTAACCCGTGGAAAAGACTCCACGTCCTACACAGAGTCTCTCAATTATGCTATTGGATACCCTACTGAACCGGGATCTACGTTTAAGCTTGCTTCATTGCTCGCTGTCATCGATGATTACAATGTAAGCCTGAAAGAAAAAGTGAATGTTGGTAATGGACGCTGCATGTATTTCAACATTCCTGTTACTGATCATGATGCTCCTGAAACGCCGGACCTGACAGTTCAACGTGTGTTTGAGGTGTCATCCAATGTTGGAGTTACCAAGTTGATCACAAAATACTATTCAAAAAACCCACAGCAATTCGTAGATAAACTTAATTCTTTCAATTTGAACAGACCTCTGGGCCTGGCAATTCCCGGCGAAGGAAAACCATTGATCAAACAAACAAAAGATAAAGATTGGTCTGGTGTAACACTTCCTCAAATGAGCTATGGCTATGAAAGTTTAATAACACCACTTCAAACACTCACGCTGTATAATGCCGTAGCTAACAATGGCAAAATGGTGAAGCCATACTTTGTTAAGGAGATCAAACGCAACAACACAGTGATCAAACATTTTGAACCTGAAGTGATCAACGAGCAAATTGTGAAACCAAGCACAATTGAAAAAGCAAAAGCCATGCTGGAAGGGGTAGTACAAAATGGTACCGGTAAAGGGCTAAACATTAGTGCATTTAAAGTAGGCGGCAAAACAGGAACTGCACAGATAGCCAAGGTTGGCAAACGTAGCGGCGGTAAATCTGCTTATGGTGAGGTTGGAAATCGCAGTTATCAAGCATCTTTTGTAGGCTATTTTCCGGCAGACAATCCACTCTACACATGCATAGTGATCATCAATTCACCAAGCAACGGTATCTACTATGGAGGCCTTGTTGCTGGTCCTGTATTCAAGGAGATCGCTGAAAAGGTATACTCAAGCAGTCTAGACTTCCTCTCCCCTATTAACACCACAAACAACCTTATCACAAAGGCTCCCTCAGTTGGTATTGGAAAAGGCGATGAACTCTTTAAAGTTGTAAAACAGCTTGAATTACCGGTAAGAACAATACCTGCAACAGACACCTACATTGGAAGAAACTATTCAGACAGTAGCAAGCTTGTGCTTAATGAAACAAAAATTATAGATGCCTTGAAAAAAGGAGTACTCCCTAATCTTTCAGGAATGTCTGCAAAGGACGCACTGTACATACTGGAGAATAAAGGCTTGAATGTGATTATACATGGATATGGTCAGGTTAAGAAACAAACACCTGAAGCAGGTCAGAAATTCAATAAAGGAGATAAAGTAATACTAACCTTAAGCTGAGGATGAAACTACTGAGCGACATATTATACAAAGTAAGACTAGAAGAGATCATTGGCTCAACACACAATGCCATTGCCTCTGTTACCTATGATTAACGCAAGGTAAGAAAAGACTACTTATTCATTGCAATAAAAGGAACTGCAAGTGATGGACATGCATTTAACACAAAATCAAAT
>DAISHL010000149.1:0-5678 GCA_036822555.1 Bacteroidota bacterium
GCTTTTTTCCCGCATAATAATTGAAACTCTTTTGTGCATTCTCGGTGAACTTACATCGCTCCACAAGTTCATTCTTTGAAATACTCGCGTTCTTTATGGTCTCAAAGATAATGTCACAGAAATGCTTGTAAAATGCCTTTGCAATTTGCTCAATTTCTGTATGGCTTTTATCAGGGAAGGAGTTCTTTAAATTGGCAAGCACTACTTTTTTTCGATAACCGAGAATATAAAACACCAAAACATAGAACGCACTGCTCTTAAGATAAAGAATGCGCATTGGCAATAAGGATAATGCGTAAATGAACGGAATAACGAAAACACGAATCAGTAAATCCTGCATTACCCTTCCCTTTTAAAAATTCGGTTTTAGCAAATACTTATTGTAAAAATCAACAATATGTTTCACTGCCTCATCAGCAGTATCTACCAACTTAAATAAATTAAGGTCTGCCGCGTGAATGTAATTCTCACTTTCAAGCATATCCTTCTTCATCCAGTCAAGCAAGCCCTGCCAATAATCTTTACCTACAAGCACCACCGGAAATTGAGCGATCTTGCTTGTTTGTACTAGCGTTAAGGCTTCAAATAATTCATCCATGGTGCCAAATCCACCGGGCATACCAATAAATCCTTGGGAGTATTTCAAAAAGATGGTCTTTCTTACATAGAAATAATCAAAATTTATACTCTTGTCGTGATCAATAAAATCATTTGGTTTTTGCTCGAAGGGCAATACAATGTTCAATCCTACACTTTTTCCATTCCCTCTTTTAGCTCCTTTATTAGCGGCTTCCATAATACCTGGCCCACCCCCTGTGATGATACCGTAACCTTCCAAGGTCAATTTATAAGCGATCTCTTCAGCAAGTTGGTAATACTTATTCTCAGGCTTGGTTCTTGCGCTGCCAAAAATGGAAACACACGGACCAATACGGCTCATCTTCTCGAAGCCTTCCACAAACTCACTCATGATCTTAAAGATCTGCCAACTGTCGCGGGCCTTTATCTCTTTGAAATCTTTATCGGCAAATGCCTTTCTGATTCTGTCTTCACTGTCTTTTGTCATAGGTTCTTTTTCTATTATAATGCAATCATTATGCCATAATTACTCAGGCATTGTTATATTTTATGAATTCCAGATAATCTTGCAACAAGATGGTAGCGCTAATCTTATCTACATTTTCCTTCACTTTCCTGTCTTTCTTTTTCATTCCACCCATCAACATCGATTGCTGAGCGATCTTGCTTGTAAACCGTTCATCGTATCTAACGATTTTTATTGCAGGAAAAGTACGCTCCAGGTGTTTCACAAAAGGATCAATGAACCGAGCACTATCACTTTTCTCATTCTGTAAGGTCTTTGGTTCGCCAACAACAATGATATCTACGTTCTCTTTTGCACAGTAATTTTTGAGATAGTCGATAAGGTCTTTGCTATGAACTGCTTCCAGCGAATTTGCAATGATCCTGAGAGGATCTGTAACTGCCAGTCCAACTCGTTTACTCCCATAATCAATTGCAATGATCCTGCCCATGTTATGTAAAGTTAAGATTACACCTGTTAGCAAAGCGTTGATTTAAGATATAATGTAAACAACCAATTTTTAATTACTTTTAATGGTATGAAAGCAACATATCCTCTCTATCTGGCCGGCGAATTTCTAACCACAGCTAACCCTTTGGCTGTAACAGAAAAGTATGAGAATAGTGTTATGGCAGAAACGTATCTGGCCGACGAAAAAGTGCTGGAATACGCTATTAAAAAGGGGATCGAGGCAAAACCGATCATGCGAGAGTTAAGTGCTTCAGATAAATTTGAGATCCTTCATCAGATATGGCATGAGATAATATCAAACAGAGAATACTTAGCAACAGTTTTATGTAAAGAGTCTGCAATACCATACAAATACGCACTTGCAGAGATAGACAGGGCGGCTCAAACTTTTTTAATAGCTTCCGAAGAATGCAAACGTTTGCCAAAGGAATATATGAGCTTAGACTGGACAGAAGCAGGAAGAAACAAAGAAGGGATCGTGAAATATTTTCCTGTTGGATTAGTTGCAGGAATTGCGCCATTCAATTTTCCACTGAATCTGACAGTTCACAAAATTGCACCTGCAATAGCTGCAGGGTGCCCGATCATTTTGAAACCCGCTTCTTCTACACCTTTGTCAACACTTGAATTAGCCAAGATCATCAGTCATACGAAGTTACCAAAAGGTGCAATATCCGTTTTACCTATGAACAGATCAACAGGCAACATGCTTGTTACTGATGACCGTATTGACATGGTTAGCTTTACAGGTTCTCCGGAAGTTGGCTGGGAAATGAAAAAAAACAGTGGAAAGAAAAAGGTAGTTCTTGAATTAGGTGGTAATGCGGCCGTGATCGTTACAGCTTCAGCAGATGTCAATTCAATTATTGAGTCATGTATTACAGGAGCATTTGCGTATAGTGGCCAAATTTGTATTCACGCTCAACGATTTTTCATTCATGAATCGCATTTTGAAAAGTTCAAAAAGAGCTTTGTGCAACGTGCAAAAAAACTGGAGTTTGGCAATCCGTTAAAATCTGAAACAGATGTGAGTGATATGATCGATGAGGCCAATGCAATTCGTGTTGAATCATGGATCAATGAAGCCATTTCTCAAGGGGCCGAGGTGTTATGTGGCGGCAAGCGTACAGGCAAATTCATTGAACCAACGGTGCTACCAAACACCACAACAAAGATGAAGATAGATCACGAAGAGGTCTTTGGTCCGGTTGTTTGTATAGAGCCTTATTCCGGCACCATTGAGAATGCCATACACATTGTAAACAACAGCAAATACGGTTTACAATGCGGGGTTTTTACCGACTCAATAAACGAATTGAACGCCTGTTTTAACAAGATAGATGTTGGTGGAGTGATTCACAATAACGTTCCAACATTACGTTTCGATCACATGCCATACGGTGGTATCAAGGAAAGTCGTCATGGACTCGAAGGTGTGACATACGCCATCCATGACATGTTAGAGGCAAAGATCCTTGTAAAATAAAGGGTTTAGATAAAAACGAAAGTTGCTTATTAACAAGTATTTAATTTGTTTTAGAAATATCTTTTCTTTTACAAAATAATATTTTAAATTTGGCTTATATGGAAAGCATTTTTATTCAAGGAACCCGCCGTACCCCTGAGATCAGTTTTAAGATCAACGGATTTCTTTCTATCAATGGCGTTTCTATTCCTGAAGATGCAAATGAGTTCTACAGATCTACCATGGAGTGGCTTGATAAATTTGAAAAATTAGAGCCCGAAAATGTAAACTTCAAGATCAATTTTGTATACATCAATACCACCAGCACATCCATTATACTGAAAATTCTAAGAAAAGTTTTTGAAGTGGCAAAAGACAAGGAGAATTTAAAGATCATCTGGACCTATGAAGAGGATGATGACGATATGTATGAACAAGGAAAAGTGCTTGAAAGATTAGTTGGACACCCGTTCAGATTCGAAGCAAAGAAAACTGTTTAGTCCTTCTATTTTGCTTTATGGTCGAACAGATCATTTTTATTACCGATTAAAGTAGGCATTCTCTGATAATTTGACTTTATTGCGATAGACATTATGCATGCGAACATTCTTACTAACGGAATTGAATACTTCTCAAAAGGAAACATTACTAAAGATGCCATCGTATTTATACATGGCAACTCATTAAACGCAAAGACCTTTTCTGAACAATTCGATCAGATCCGCGATATTCCAATGATCGCACTGAACTTACAGGGACATGGCAATTCATTCAGATCAAAAGATCCTGAAAATGAGTATTGCTTGCCTGGTTTCGTTAATTCTGTTATAAACTCATTAAAGGAATTAAATGTCAAGGATTTTATTCTGGCAGGTCACTCTCTTGGTGGTCACGTAGCCATTGAATGTATTCATGAAATTGATGGTATAAAAGGACTATATGTTTTTGGAACACCGCCCATTGGAATGCCTCCAAGGATGGAAGACATGTTCCTTCCGAATCCTAACGTTGGATACTTATTTACAGATGCACTAAGTGAAGAACAGCAATTGGTCATTGCCAATGAAATGGTAAACAATAATCCAGACCTTGCTGTTGGTTTAAAAGAGTACATTTCGCAAACTGACCCTGCCTTTAGAAAGAATATGGGCCTTAGTGTAGGTGCCGGAAAATTTAAGAATGAACTTGAAATATTAGCTAATTCACAATTACCATTTGTACTGGCAAACGGCAAACACGACTCCATGATCAACCTCTCATATTTCAACAATATCAAAGTGGATCATACACTCATACAAAAACAAGAAACCTTTGACCGCTCAGGACACACCCCACAGCTTGAGACTTCTGACAGCTTCAATAAAAGCCTCATCACTTTCTACAGATCTGTATTCAATTGAATTATGCCAAAAGATCAAATCCACGAGTATTTAAATTCTTTGGAAAAAAAACTGAACAATCGCAAGGTTGTTGACAGATCCTTTGCCCAGATCAATGATTTTCTACTGCCTTTGGGACAATGTTTTTATATTCTTGACTACAAGAGCAACTCAATTACTTTTTCCAAGGGCATTGAAAGAATGTTGGGCTACTCAGAAAAAGAATTCAATACATTGGTGCTTATTGACATGATCCACCCTGACGACCGGGACATGGCAGGACGTCTTATCAAAGCAACCCTGATGTTCGCAACGGAGAACAATGTTTCATCCAATGTTGGTTTTTTTGTAACCTACAGAGTTCGTCATAAGAATGGTAAATATATTAAAGTGCTTCGTCAGTCGAATATCTTCGAACATGATGAGAATGGACGAATTATCTCCAACCTTTCATTACTCACAGATATAAGTTTTCTCAATCTCTCAAACAAGGTGGAATGGAAGTTTGATGCACCCGGATTGGACAAACAAAAATTCAAAAAATACGTCACTAAAGAATACTCGAATTTCTTTTCAGAAAGAGAACTTGAGATCATTAAATTGCTGAATAAAGGACTAACCAGCAAGGATATTGCTGGCTCTATAAACATCAGTAAACACACCGTGGACACGCACAGAAGGAAAATCCTGAATAAATCGAATTGTGATAACACCATTGATCTTTTGAATTTCTGCAAGAACAATGGGATCCTTTGATCTATATTGAGTAATACCACGATCAAAATACAACAATAGAATACTCACCAATGAGTATTGCAAAGTAGTGGATATTACATTTATTTTGCGAAATACTATGGTAAGCCTGTATATCCCATCCTCAAAACGAACACCTGAGATCTCATTTAACACGAACGGCGACCTCTCAATTACCGGTGTTTCCATTCCTGAGAATGTGAATTCGTTTTACCAACCGGCATTTGACTGGATAGATAAATTATCTTCCAATTGCCCTCAAAAAATAAGCATTCATATTGATTTTGAATACCTGAACACCTCCAGTACATCTATGGTATTAAGATTATTGAAAAAGATTGTGAGCTTGCCCATCAATAAAATTGACCTGGAGGTAATTTGGAAGCATGAATCCGATGATGAGGACATGAAAGAACAAGGCGTGATCCTTCAAAATCTAATTGATCATCCATTTAAGTTTGAAAACAAACCGGCTTTCTAGATCTCGTGTGTTATAGTTAGAAATAAAGGAAGTGGTCTTTTTGGT
>DAISHL010000150.1:0-5675 GCA_036822555.1 Bacteroidota bacterium
GTGTTCCTGAACCTTCTTCCCTAAAGATCATAGGAAGATCTTCAAGGATTTTTTTATCCTGTGCACGCATGCTTGTAACAGTATCTGCATTGGCAACCACAAATAACATGTTTTGCATGAGTTCGAACTTGTCAATTTGCATGGCGTCCGGAAGAACTGATACAAGGGCAAAATCAACCTCGTTGGATTGCAAGCTTTCAATTACTTTTGATTTGTTGGTCACATCAAGCAAAAGTTCTATATCGGGATGTTGTTTTACAAATCCCGACAGAAAATAAGGGATCACATATTTTCCTGTTGATACAACGGATATTTTCAGCCTGCCTGACAATTGACCTTTGAATGCCATTGTTTTGTAATTGATGGCATATACCTCATTCAATATTTTTTCAGCTGCTTTGGCAATTTCGAGACCGAAATCTGTTATGTATAGCTTTCTTCCTACCACCTCTGTAAGAGGGATCTCAAACTGGTCCTGTAAATTCTTTAGTTGTATGGAAACTGCGGGTTGTGTTAAATGCAGTTCTTCCGCCGCCTTGGTTATGCTTTTAGTTTGCGTGATCTTTAAAAAGATCTGAAGTTGATGTAAGGTATAGTTCATAAAGATATTTTATGTATTGTATTACAAATATAAATAAAAATAAATGTAAAAATGCAAGAACTTTGTACCATCAAAACTAACCAACTATGACAAGAATTACAGTAGCAAAAGGTGATGGTATAGGTCCGGAGATCATGGACGCCACACTAAAGATCCTGACAGCAGCAGGAGCAAAGATTGAAACAGAGGAAATTGAGGTAGGGGAGAAAGTGTATCTGGCAGGCAATACCTCGGGCATCTCTAAGGAATCCTGGGATGTGATACGAAGGAATAAGGTTTTTCTTAAGGCCCCAATTACTACTCCTCAGGGAGGCGGATATAAAAGCCTTAATGTAACAACCCGTAAGTTCCTTGGATTGTATTCGAATGTTAGACCGTGCATGAGTTTGCATCCATTCGTTGCAACAAAGCATCCGGGTATGGATATTGTAATTGTTCGTGAGAATGAAGAGGATCTGTATGCAGGAATTGAGCATCAGCAAACAGATGAAGTAGTACAGTGTTTGAAATTGATCAGTCGCCCAGGCTGTGAGAAGATCATCCGTTATGCTTTTGAGTACGCCAAACAATACGGAAGAAAGAAAGTGACTTGTTTTACAAAGGACAATATCATGAAGCAAACGGATGGATTGTTTCATAAGGTATTTGACGAGATAGCAAAAGAGTATCCGCAAATAGAGAACGAACACTGGATCATAGATATTGGTGCGGCAAAGATGGCTGATACTCCTGAAGCCTTTGATGTGATTGTAATGCCAAATTTATATGGTGATGTACTTTCAGATGTGGCAGCTCAGATCGCAGGATCTGTAGGCTTGGCCGGTTCTGCAAATATTGGAGAGGAATGCGCCATGTTTGAGGCCATTCACGGTTCAGCTCCTCGTAGGGCGGGTCAGAATGTTGCTAACCCATCGGGCTTATTGCAGGGCGCTATCATGATGTTTAGTCAAATCGTTCAGTCTGTTGTGGCAGAAAAAATTCAGAATGCATGGTTGTACACCATTGAAGAAGGCATACATACCTATGACATCTATAAAGAGGGCGTAAGCAAGAAGAAAGTTGGAACCAATGAGTTTGCCGATACTGTGATCGCCAATTTGGGCAAGAAACCAAGCAAATTAAAGCCGGTAAGCTATGCACAAAACAGTGTGTTGAATTTACCTAAGTACAAGCGAAAGCCTGCAGCCAATAAAAAGCTTGTGGGTGTGGATGTGTTCATTCAATGGGCAGGTACCGAACCAAATGAATTGGCAGAGAAGATAAGTAAACTGAATGGTTCTGATTACAGCTTGTCAATGATCACCAACAGAGGTATCAAGGTATGGCCGGATGGATTCAAGGAAACCTTTTGTACTGATCACTGGAGATGCCGCTTTAAGCCGGAAGAAGGAAGGCAGATGACAAAGGAACAGATCATTCAGCTTCTGTCGAAGGCCATTGAGACCAATATCGATACAATAAAAACAGAGAACCTTTACGAGTTCGATGGGAAACCAGCGTATTCACTCGGGCAAGGTCAATAAACAAAAAGATATGAATATACAATTGATCAATGGTAAGTTTCCAACCAAAGAAGCGTTGGATATGATCACGCAGATGATCCACGTGAAAATAAGATATCATGAGAACAAGATCGATGCGAACACGTCAGAAGAAGATATCAAGAGCAGAGAGAAACGCATCAAGGAGCTTCAGAAGGATCTCTTTGATCTTCGAAAGCAAATTGAAGCAAATGAAAAAGCCATCGATATTCGTTCTGAGATCAAGTTGGGTATTTCTTAAACACACACCATCTATAAATAAGCTCATAGTTGGTTAGCAGAGGCTCCGGAGCGCCCATGGCGCCCGGGGCTAATGTTACTAAAACATAAAAGTTATGAAAACAAATGCAAACAAGGGATCCGTGGTGATCATGATCATTACACTGATCAGTCCGAAATTGATGATGTCACAGGAGAATGACTTCTGGTCAATTGATAATATCCTGAACTTCTCTGCTCAGCATTACTTTATAACTGTATTTGTGATATTGGCGTTAATAGCCATATTGCTAAAAGTGTTATTCCCTTCTAAAAGGATACTTAGCAGCAACAAAAGGGCAATGTTGATGCAGAAAATGAATTCCTACCGTAAGAAAAGAAAAGTTCAACTAAAAACCTGACAGAATGGAAGCAAAACCTGTAATTACCGACAAAAAAGAGCTTGTTTCATTAAGCTTTCCGTCCATGGATGTACTGAATGATGCGCAATCAAAGCGAAAGCGAACAGAGGAACTGCTTGTGGCAATGAAGCTTGGGAATAAGTTCAAGCACAAAGTAAAACTCTTTTTTAAAGACATGCATCAGTACCGCTGTGTAGAAACTACCGTTTGGTTTGTGTGCAGTATACATGTGGCATTGAAGGGTGGGGTGCTTTTACCGGTCAAACGGATATACAAGGTTGAATTTTAACTGTTGCCTATGTTCAAAGGGCGCAAATTACTTATTGCCACAAAGCATGGAAAGGAAAAGGTACTGACGCCTCTGCTTGAATCATCGCTAGGTGTTACTTGCATTGTGCCCGGTGATTTTGATACGGATGTGTTTGGAACATTTACGGGAGAGCACGAACGTATTTTTGATCCTGTTGCAACGGCCAGAATGAAATGCGTGATGGCCATGAATAAGTATAGGGCAGATCTGGTGATCGCAAGCGAAGGTTCATTCGCCCCGCATCCCTCCATATTTTTTATAAATGCAGATGAAGAGATACTGATGCTCCGTGATAAGGTTAATGACTTGGAGATCTGCATCAAAGAACTGAATACCGATACCAATTTCAACGGTGAGGATGTGTATACCTTTGAACAACTCAAGGAATTTGCCGCTAATGTGAATTTCCCTTCCCACGCTTTGATCTTAAGAGCAGATCGAACACATGTAAAGAACATTCATAAAGGTATAAAGGATTGGACAACACTTAAGGATCTGTTCTATGATATCCTGGAGACGCATGGAAAGGTGTACATAGAAACTGACATGAGGGCCATGAATAATCCAACACGTATGAAGGTGATAGAAAAGGCGGCGCACAAATTGATCCAAAGGATTTTGTCTGAATGTCCGCAATGCAATACGCCCGGGTATGGTATAGTTGATGTTGTAAAAGGACTGCCTTGTTCGCAATGCCATATGCCAACGCAAGGGATCAAAGCCTATAAGTACGCATGTGCAAAGTGCGGTCATTCAGAAATAAATTCAGATGCCGTCACCAGCAAAATGCAAGACCCGATGTATTGCGATTTTTGTAACCCCTAGAGTTCTTTGGTAACTATGTCACCTGTTTTTTATGTTCCCTCCATGTAATGTACATAAGGGTTAAAAATGGGATCACCGAAAGAATGATCTTGGCATTCATTGAAAGGATACCAACTAGCAGGATCACAAGAAAAAGTATACCTATGCATGTAGTGCCTGTCAAGGTAAGTGTTCTGCTTACATTCTTTTGGAATAGTGTTATGATCAAAAGGAGTTGTCCTAAAAAAGGCAACACTGTCAATGGATTTAGAACAGACATTGGGTCACTCCACACTTTTATTAAAATTTCCCATTCAGCCTTTGCTACACTTGAGCTGTTGCCTTGTCCCCACTCAAGATAGCCGATCAGAGAAGATACTATCAATAATGCATTCAGTATTTTCTTGTTCTTCAACATTACTGTGATCCTTGTTTGCTGGCTGATATACTGTAAACGTAAGGAATTCGGTTGCCAAGATGTTTTACTCTGAATTTACCAGGTTCATATTCCTCCATGTGACGCAAACAGTCGTATGGTGAATGATCATATTCAGTGAGTGATCCGATGGTAAGGCCGTTATTAATTAAAGCATTGATGACTTCTCCCAAACCATGGTTCCACATTACATAGGCCTGCACAAGATCTGCGTTTTTATCTGCATAAGTACCAGTGTAGGTTTCAGTAATGGCTCCATTATTGTTATAGGTGTATGCTACTGAAGAAAAGTCGTCATCGAACATCCAAACAACCGGATGAAATTCAACGAAAACAAATTTACCTCCGGGTCTCAAATAACGAGAAACGATTGCGGCCCATCCGTTCATGTCAGGAAGCCAACCAATGGTGCCATAGCTTGTAAAAACAATGTCAAAGGTGTCGTTCAAATATTGAGGCAGATCATAAATATTACAACAAATGAATTGGGTAGAGGTATTCAGTTGCTTAGCCAATTCCATTGCCTTTTCTATTGCATTGTCTGAAAGGTCTATTCCTGTAACTTCTGCGCCCATTCTGCTGAGCGAGATGGTATCCTGACCGAAATGGCATTGTAGATGGAGGATCTTTTTACCACGAATGTCTCCCAGTAATTGAAGTTCGATGGGTTTTAAAGTGTTATTCCCCTTCATAAACCCGTCCATGTCATAGAATTTGGAATTCACATGGATGTCTGTTTTTTTGTTCCAGGCTTCTCTATTGATGTCTATATACCTTGTATCCATTTGCTGGCATGAATTTACCAAATAAAATGAATGCGATCACGCTTTAAGATTTAAAAGGATACTGAAGGTGTGCATATAAACATGTTTCAATATCGGATCCTTATTGATATTCAGGGTGCCAATGGAATAACGTATTTCAGGACTAAAAATGTAATATTTTGTTTTCGATTCAAAGCTGTATCCAATATCTATGGCCAGATCGGAGTAGTTACCCGGTGAAAATCTTTTTTCTGAATTGGATATGATCGGATAGCGAAAAGCGGGTCCGAAATAAGCAACGTGTGTAAGTTTACCTACTGTTCTTTTAAAGATCAGATGAAGCATGAGATCAGAATGTAAACCCATTACTTCGTAATTGATCTCGCCATTTATGCTTTTTATTTCGCTGTTGTTAAATGAAGTTTCTAATCGAGGTGAGATCCAGATGTTCCTTGTGACAGCATGTTCACTAAAGATCCCTAATCTGAAACCATTGCCATTGACCACCTTCATGGAATCAGCAGATCTTGCCTTTGCAAACAATATGTTTTTGTTATAGCCAATTGAAAAGCCGCAATGGTGTAAAGGATTTACAAAGT
>DAISHL010000151.1:0-5657 GCA_036822555.1 Bacteroidota bacterium
TACATACCATGTTGGAAGTGACCGTGAGCAGCAGGGTAAAAGTGGTTTCGCGCATTTCTTCGAGCACATGATGTTCCAGGGTTCAAAGAACGTGGCCGACGAACAGCATTTTAAAATAATCACTGAAGCAGGCGGAACGCTGAATGGAACCACCAATACTGATCGTACAAATTATTTCGAAGTGGTACCAAGCAACCAGTTGGAAAAAATGTTGTGGTTAGAATCTGACAGAATGGGTTTCTTGCTTGATTCTGTAACACAAAAGAAATTTGAGGTTCAACGCGCCACCGTAAAGAATGAGCGTGGCCAACGCTACGATAACGCTCCTTATGGACTGGTGAATGAGAAAATAGGCGAGGCTTTATATCCAAAAGGACATCCATACAGCTGGACAACCATCGGTTACATTGAAGATCTTAACCGGGTGGATGTAAATGACCTTAAGCGTTTCTATATGCGCTGGTATGGTCCTAACAACGCGGTGCTTACCGTTGCCGGTGATGTGAATACTGAAAAAGTATTGGATCTTGTACAAAAATATTTTGGAAGCATTCCTCGCGGTCCTGAGGTAAAGCCTCAAAAGGTGGATAATGTTGCATTGACTGAGAATCGCTACATCTCATATGAGGACAATGTGAAACTTCCTATGTTACGCATTGCATATCCAACTGTGAAATTCAACACTAAGGATGACGCAGCTCTTGACTACCTTTCGTATATTCTAACAGGTTCACAGGGTTCACCTTTCTACAAGGCATTCATCGAAACAAAAAAAGCTGTTGGCGCAAATGCTTTCCAGTTCTCACGTGAACTTGCCGGTCAGTTCGAATTCATGATCAGAGCCAATCCGAATTCGTCATTGGCAGAAATGGAAAAAGAAGTGTATAAAGTATTGGCAGACTGGGAAAAGAAAGGTGTTACAGATGACGATATTGCCAAATACAAAGCAAGTTATCAAAGTGATCTGTATGATCGTTTAACCTCAGTTCAGGGGAAAGGCGCGGCATTAGCAGCTAATTTCACATTCACTAAGGATGCAAATTATATCAAAAAGGAAATCGCTCTTTATATGTCAATTACAAAAGCAGATGTAATGGCTGCATACAATAAATACATTAAGAACAAGAAAGCTGTTGTGTTAAGTTGTGTGCCTAAAGGAAAATCAGACCTTGTAGCTCAAAAGGATAGCTGGAAAATGTACGAGAGAACTGTTGAGCAGGAAAGTGCAGAATACAAGAATTTGAGCTATACCGAACCAAAGGATAATTTTGACAGAAGTAAAATGCCACAGGCGAGCCCAGCCAGCCCGGTGCCGGTGCCAGATTTCTATACATCACAATTCACGAATGGCATCAAATTGATTGGGGTAACAGACAACGATATACCAAAAGTGAATATCCTGATCAGTATTAAAAATGGCCATCGTTATGAGCCATTGGAAAAAGCGGGTATTGCATCATTATTGACATCTGTGTGGGGACAAAGTACCACAAAGACCGATGCGGAAGAGATCGAGAATAAATTAGACCGTTTGGGAAGCAGGGTTAGCATTTCAGCAGGTGAAGAAGAGATCATTTGCAGTGTAGAATGTTTGAAGAAGAACATTGGTGCTACCATGGCGATTGTAAAGGAGTCGTTGTTCGAACCAAAGTTTGACAAGGAAGAATTTGAACTTGAGAAAAAAGGACAGATGGATGCCATCATTCAATCACAAATGTCTGCTGCTGCCTTAGCTGAGAACTTGTACAAGAAATTATTATATGGAAAAGATAATATTTTAGGTACACAGGTAAACGGAACCACCAAATCAGTGGAGGCGTTGACCATTGACGATGTAAAAGCATATTACGACCGTTCTATGAACAGCAGTTTGTTTGCTGTGTCAGTTTCAGGAGATATCACCAAAGATGAAGTAATGAAAGAACTTTCATTCCTGAATGACATCAAGAACAAAGGAGAACTGAGCTATCAGGCACCTGCCACTCCAACCATTGAAAAAACCAAGATCTATTTTTGCGATAAACCAAAAGCAGCACAAAGTGAGATCAGGATGGGTTACATTGCCATGCCATATGATCCACTTGGAGAATTTTACAAGAGCCAGATCATGAACTTCTCATTTGGCGGAGCATTCAACAGTCGCACAAATTACCTGCTTCGTGAGATCAAAGGCTGGACCTATGGTTCACGCAGTGGATTCAGCGGCAGTAAGTATGCTGGACCATTTACTTTTTCAGGTGGATTTAAAGCAAACACAACCGACAGTACCATAGTTGAGGTAATGAATGAAATGAAGAAATTCCGTGATGGTGGTATTACATTTGACGAACTTACCTTTACTAAAAATGCCATGTCGCAATCAGACGCG
This sequence comes from Bacteroidota bacterium, assembly GCA_036822555.1. Taxonomy (GTDB): domain Bacteria; phylum Bacteroidota; class Bacteroidia; order B-17B0; family Aurantibacillaceae; genus Aurantibacillus. Next base: position 2,369 of record DAISHL010000151.1, read on the forward strand.
TTGAAGTATGAGGCGCCAATGCAAAAATTGTATTTCATCAAACGTATTATGGATTACAATTTAGATAAGGATTATGTGAGCAAGCAAACGGCCATCTTAAATTCTATTACCAAGGATGAGATCAATGCCCTTGCAAAAAAGAACCTGCCTATGGATAAAAAGTGGATCTTTTTATTAGGAGATAAAGCCATGAATTTTGAGAAGGTTAAAAAGCTAGGCTATGATGTGGTGGAGATAGATGCGGAAGGAAACGAGGTAAAATAGTCCTAAATAATTGTTTAACAATAAATTAAACCCTTAAAACCCAGTTTTAAGGGTTTTTTGTTAATTTCTTTCGTAAATAGGGCCTTATTTTTTAAAAAAGTTTGTGTGGATAAAAAAAACTTATTACATTTGCAGCCCTTATTTTTGGGAAATAACGCTTAAAAAAGTTAAAAAGTGGACGCATTAAGTTATAAAACGAAGTACGAAACCAAGGCTACAGCAAAGAAACAGTGGGTTTTGGTTGACGCAGAGAACGAAGTTGTAGGTCGTTTGGCAACAAAGGTTGCTATGATCTTACGTGGCAAGCATAAAGCCAGCTACACACCGCATGCAGATGCAGGTGATAACGTGATCATCATCAACGCTGAAAAAGTTAGATTTACAGGTAAAAAAGCTACAGATAAGGAATACCTTCGTTATACAGGTTATCCGGGAGGACAGCGCACAGCTACTCCTAAGACCTTGTTAATGAATAAGCCAACTGAAATTTTGAGTCATGCTATTCATGGCATGTTACCAAAAGGACGTTTAGGCCGTGTGTTGAATACCAATGTACGTATCTTCGCAGGTACTGAGCATGGTATGGAAGCACAACAACCAAAGAAAATTGACTTAAGCAAAATCAAATAAGAATGGAAGTTATTAATACATCAGGACGTAGAAAAACATCGGTTGCCCGCATTTACATGACCAAGGGCAGCGGAAACATCGAAGTAAACGGTAGAGATTATAAGGAATATTTTTCTACACCAACTTTACAATATTATGTTACTCAATCATTGAACATTGCTAAGTCAGCAGGAGAATATGATGTGAAAGTAAATGTTGCAGGTGGTGGTATTACTGGTCAGGCTCAGGCAATCCGCTTAGCGATCGCTAAAGCTTTGGTTGAGTTAAACCCAGAGGCAAAAAAGGATCTTCGTGCAGAAGGCTTGGTTACTCGTGATCCAAGAATGGTTGAACGTAAGAAATTTGGTCAGAAGAAAGCTCGTGCTCGCTTCCAGTTCAGCAAGCGTTAATTTTTTAATCATAGTAGAAGTCAAGATACAATGTCAACAAGAACAACATTCAACGATTTATTAGAAGCAGGTGCACATTTTGGTCACTTAAAACGCAAATGGAACCCTGCTATGGCTCCATATATTTACGCTGAGAAAAATGGTATTCATATCATTGATCTTAACAAGACCGTAGCAAAGGTTGATGAAGCTGCAAACGCTTTGAAACAAATTGCTCGTTCAGGTAAGAAGATCTTATTCGTGGCTACAAAGAAACAAGCTAAGGATATCGTAGCAAGCAAAGTAAAAGATGTGAACATGCCTTACGTTACTGAGCGTTGGCCAGGTGGTATGTTAACCAATTTCAGTACTATCCGTAAATCTGTTCGCCGTATGGCTCAGATCGACAAAATGTCAAGTGATGGTACATTTGGAAACATCTCTAAGCGTGAGCGTTTACAGTTTGCACGTGAGAGAGCAAAACTTGAAACTCAGTTCGGATCTATCGCTGATCTTTCTCGTTTACCGGCTGCATTGTTCATCGTAGATATTACAAAAGAACATATTGCTGTAGCAGAAGCTAAGCGTTTAAATATCCCAACATTTGCTATCGTTGATACAAATTCAAATCCTAATTTTGTTGATTACGCGATCCCTGCAAATGATGATGCTTCAACATCTATCGCTTACATCATCGACTTGATGTGCGATGCTATCAAAGAAGGTCTTTCTGATCGTAAGGCTGACAAAGAAGCAAATGCTGAAGAAAAAGATACAAAGGAACTAAGCGCAATGGAGGCTGAAGAGCTAGCAGAAGGAACTCGCATCAAAGGTTTGAACAAGGACGATGATGAAGAGAAGTCTGGCGCTAAGAAACCTCGTAAAAGAGTGGGTGCTAAAAAGTAATTTCTGAAATTATCATAAGTAGCGGTCATTCTGGCAACAGTTTGACCGTTTTTTTTAAAAAATCTAATAATAATTTAAACTTAAATAAAATGGCTATCACAGCAGCAGATGTAAACAAATTGCGCCAGCAAACAGGCGCCGGAATGATGGATTGTAAAAAAGCTCTAGAAGAGTCTAACGGTGATTTTGAAGCAGCGATCGATTACCTTCGTAAGAAAGGTGCAAAGGTTGCAGCTAACCGTCAGGACCGTGACGCTAAAGAAGGTGTGGTATTGGCTAAAACAACAGCAGATAACAAACGTGCGATCGTTATTTGTGTGAATTGCGAAACTGATTTCGTTGCTAAGAATGCTGATTTCATTGCTTTCACTGAAACTGTAGCAAACATTGCTTTGGAAAAAAATCCAGCGAATATTGACGCATTAAAAGCATTGTCTTTCGATAACAACGTAACTATTGGTGATAAATTAATGGAACAGGTTGGTAAGATCGGTGAGAAAATTGATGTTGGTTATTATCAAAGCATCTCTGCAGAATATATCGTTCCTTACATCCACCCGGGTAACCGTTTGGCTGTTACAGTTGGATTCAATAAGGCTGTTTCTGCTGAAGTTGCAAAAAATATCGCAATGCAGGCCGCTGCAATGGCTCCAGTAGCTATTGACAAAGATGATGTTGACGCATCTACTATCGAAAGAGAATTAGACATTGCCCGTGAGCAAGTTCGTGCTGAAGGTAAACCAGAAGATATGGTTGAAAAGATCGCTCAAGGTAAATTGAACAAGTTCTATAAAGAAAGCACTTTATTGAATCAGGAATTCTTTATTGACAACAAGGTAACTGTTCGTCAGTACTTACAAAGCGTAGAGAAGTATCTGACAGTAACTGCCTTCAAACGTTTTTCGTTAGCTTAATTAGTATTAGTCCCGACCAATTGTTCTGTATTTATTTTGATCTAACATTTGTATTCAACTCTCCTTATGTCACTTAAATAAAAAATGAAATGGATTAAAAACCGATAAAAGTAAAGACAAGTATAAAATAAATATAAAAAAAATAAAAATATTAAAATAAAAAATAAAAGAAAAACAAAAATACAAACAAGAAAATTAATTCTTATA
>DAISHL010000152.1:0-5583 GCA_036822555.1 Bacteroidota bacterium
GATCAATTGGATGGCAAGATGGAAATACGCACAAAAAATGGCACCTGCATTTCCAATCAGTTCAATTAAGCTATCGCACAACTGTATACAATGATCAGGATCACGACGTGATGCATTAATTGATCGGCACCAAAGATCCACCAATGGAATTTATTCTCAGGATTCAACAGGCCTTTAAAAATTCCATTCAGTCTTCCTTTCAGAAGATCAATTAAAAAATGGGTAACAAGCTGAAACCATCCGGCAAACAAAGCACTTGACAGGTCAAACAATGCCCAGGTTGTTAAAAAGAAAAGGATGGCATGTACCAGGGCATGAACAAAGATCGGATACAAAGGCTTGCCATACTTTTTGGCATTCAACATCCAATCTGTACTAAGATGCGTGAAATCTGCCGCCCAGTGACATACATTTAAAAGTACCAATGCTATTAATGCGGTTGAATTCACCTCTCTAAGATACTAATTCTTCCAGAGGCGTACAAACACCATTCTCACAAACATAACACTTCAATCGGTCTTTGAACAAATAAGGCTTGTAAATTGATTTTTTCAATAGCATTCGTAAACACTCCTGAACGCCTTCGATGATACTCGGATGCGGATGCATCATGTCGGCCAACTCGCGAATCCCCTGATTGGTATGAATAAGGTATGCAACGGCCTGAATGGCTGTACTGGCATGCTCTCCCACAACACGCATTCCTAAGATACGCATTCCGTTATCGTTGGTCACAATGATCTTGAAGAATCCCTTGGTCTTCCTCATGGCAATGGCACGTGCGTTTGTTGCGTAATCCAGTTTCACAACTTTATGCGGGATCCCTTTGGCGTTGCATTCCTGCTCATTCATTCCTACTGCGGCAACTTCAGGATTAAGGAACATGATGGTTGAAATATTCTTTTAGGTCAGAGGTTTAACAGGCGGGCCAAACATCCTCACTACAGCATGACGTGCCTCTCTTTCCCCCACATTTACAAGGGCTACTTCGGTTGTTACATCCCCGGCCACATAAATATTACTGATGTTGGTTTGCGTATCATCATCCCAAATACATCCACGCTCATTCAATTTAACTCCTGCATTTTCCAATCCAATACCTTCAATATTAGGAACTCTCCCAATACTCACCAATGCTTTTTCTACCCGGTGCACTTCACTTCGCCTATCTTTATAGCTCAGTTCATATTCAACCTCTCCATTCACTATTTCCATGCGCACTAAAGATGCTCCCTGATGTAAACGACAACCATGTAACTCTAAATTATGCTTCACAATGTCTGTTACATCTTCATCTTCAAAAGGCAATATACGGTCGGCCTTATCGATCAATGAAACACGTGTATTACCTAACAATGAAAAGATCGTGGCAAACTCGCAACCAACTACCCCTGCCCCTAATACCACCATGCTTTTTGGAAACGCTGTAAGGTTTTTAATGCCATCGCTGGTCATGATCGTTTTCTCATCAACCATGATGTTAGCAGGTTTTCTTGGTCTGCTTCCGGTTGCTATCAGAACATTGTCAGTAGTCACGATCTTTTCGGTCCCGTCTTCCTTGGTAACTTTTACCGTATGTTTATCGATCAAATACCCTGTACCCTTTTCATAAAACAACAAGCGTTCCTTTTGCTTTTGTAACAATTGCAAATGGATGCTCATTTGCGACTTACGATCGAATACTGCCTCGTTAACGATCTTTGAAACATCAGAGAATTCAGGTGTAAAATCAGGGATCAACTCCTTGGTGGTCTGCACTTTTAAGGCGTGCTCCCATAATGTTTTTGAGGCCAGTACACCGTTGAAAACACCTGCACCGCCCAGCTTGAACTTTTCGATCAACAGCACTTTTTTACCAAAATCAATAGCTCTCATGGCACCGGCATAGCCGCTCGGACCACCTCCAATAACTACCAGGTCAAAATGTTCAGATTGCATGCCACGAATTTACTATTTTATTCAAGGTCAAAATAGGTTTTACAACTTTCAATAAACATTACATTGCACTGAATATCAACGTCTTATTAAATTTCGTAATTACGATAATTTAGCTATATTTGCACCCCTATAAATTAAAACTATGAACGAGAGTATCATTTATTTAGTTCCCGTACTTGGGATCGTTGGATTGTTGGTGATGGCTATCAAATCTGCATGGGTAAGCAAGCAGGATACCGGAGAAGCCAACATGAAGGAATTGGCTGGTTATATCTCAGCCGGTGCCATGGCTTTCTTAAAAGCTGAATGGAAAATTTTAAGTTATTTCGTTGTTGTTGCAGCTGTTCTTTTAGGCTGGAGCGGTACAGTTCATGAGGTAAATGGCCACGCCATTCACTCACATTGGTTAATTGCCATTGCCTTCGTTATTGGTGCTGTGTTTTCTGCTACTGCCGGATATATCGGAATGAAAGTTGCAACCAAGGCGAATGTACGTACAACTCAGGCTGCCCGTACCAGCTTAGCTCAAGCCTTAAAAGTGTCATTTACCGGTGGTACCGTAATGGGCCTTGGTGTAGCAGGTTTAGCTGTTTTCGGACTAGGTGGTCTATTCATTGTATTCTATACAATGTTTGCCAAAGGTACTCCGGTAACAGGAGATGAAATGAAGCGCGCAATCGAAGTACTTACAGGTTTTTCTTTAGGTGCTGAATCTATCGCATTATTTGCCCGTGTTGGTGGTGGTATTTATACGAAAGCTGCCGACGTTGGGGCTGACCTTGTAGGTAAAGTTGAGGCTGGTATCCCTGAAGATGACGTTCGTAACCCTGCTACTATTGCTGATAACGTAGGTGATAACGTAGGTGACGTTGCCGGTATGGGTGCCGATCTTTTTGGTTCATACGTTGCAACAATTCTTGCTACCATGGTATTGGGTCAGGAAATTGACGCTACTTCAGATAAATTTGGTGGTCTTTCTCCTATATTATTGCCGATGGTAATTGCAGGATTAGGAATTGTTTTCTCTATCATAGGTACTTTGTTTGTGCGTGTGAAAGGCGAGAAAGATTCTGTACAAAATGCTTTGAACCTAGGAAACATCATTTCAATTGTTCTAACCGTTGTTGCTTCCTATCCTCTTGTAAAATGGATGTTGCCTGATACTTTAAGTTTACGTGGTTACGAGTTCACAAGCATGAGTGTATTCATTGCTATCTTGATCGGATCTATTGTTGGAGCGATCATGAGCTGGATCACAGAATACTATACCGCTATGGGCAAACGTCCTGTTAACTCTATCATTCAAAAATCTGCAACGGGTCATGCTACCAACATCATTGGTGGTTTATCTGTTGGTATGGAGTCTACCGTAGTTCCAACCATTGTTTTGGCTGCTGGTATCATGAGTTCATATTATTTCGCAGGATTATATGGTGTAGCAATTGCTGCTGCAGGTATGATGGCCACGGCTGCTATGCAGTTAGCTATTGATGCATTCGGACCAATTGCTGATAACGCAGGTGGTATTGCTGAAATGAGTCAGTTACCTCCTGAGGTTCGTGAACGTACCGATAACTTGGATGCAGTTGGTAACACCACTGCAGCTACAGGTAAAGGTTTCGCCATCGCTTCTGCTGCTTTAACCTCTTTGGCTTTATTTGCTGCTTTCGTAGGTGTAGCAGGAATCAGTGCTATTGATATTTACAAAGCTCCTGTGTTAGCGGGTCTATTTGTTGGTGCCATGATCCCATTCATATTCTCGGCTTTGGCAATTGCAGCTGTAGGTCGCGCTGCCATGGACATGGTACAAGAGGTTCGTCGTCAGTTCCGCGAAATTCCTGGAATTATGGAATACAAAGCAAAACCTGAATACGAAAAATGTGTGGCCATTTCAACCCAAGCGTCTATTCGTGAGATGATGATGCCGGGTGCCATTGCTTTGATCACTCCTGTAGTTATCGGATTTATCTTTGGTCCTGAAGTATTAGGTGGTCTCCTTGCAGGTGTTACTGTATCAGGGGTATTGCTAGGTATCTTCCAAAACAACGCCGGTGGTGCATGGGACAACGCTAAGAAATCATTCGAAAAAGGTGTTGTGATCAATGGAGAAACATTCTATAAAAAATCTGAGCCTCACAAGGCTTCTGTAACCGGTGATACTGTAGGTGATCCATTCAAAGATACCTCAGGTCCTTCAATGAACATCTTGATCAAATTAATGTCAATCGTTTCATTGGTGATTGCTCCATATATAGCAGTAAATGAAACTGAAGGTGGTGCATGTTGCGCTAAAGAAGAAAAAGTTGAAGTGTTGAAATGCAACATCAACGGACAAGAATACACATGTACAAGCAAGGAACAGTGCGACAGTATTATGGCTGCCAATGTAAAGGATATTGCAGAAGTAACTGGACAATACGATGTTGATGGTGCACACAGTTCAGTAAACTTTGAAGTGAAGCACATCATTGCAGATACAAAAGGTTCAGTAATGATCGACAGCGGTTATGTTAACCTGCAAAATGCATCTGGTGCGAAAGTATTCATTCAACTTGACATGAATACACTTACCACTCAAAACAGCATGCGTGACGGACACTTGAAAGAAAAAGAAGGTTTCTTTAACGTAGCTAAATTTAAAACAGCCAGCTTTGAAGCTACTGAAGTAGTTAAAAACCCTGAAATGGGAGAATATGCTTACATCGCAAAAGGTAAATTAACCATGAAAGGTGTAACTAAGAATGTAGAAATGTTCTTTAATTACGTAGGTTCAAGTGAACAGGAATATGAAGGCAAGAAATATTCAATTGCCGGATTTGAAGGTGAAATGAACATCAACCGTAAAGATTTTGGAATTGACGGTGGTGGAGCTGCGGAAGAAGTTGAGATCGAGTTCACTTTGGAAGCAGGAAAAGAATTGAAATAAGAAAGCAACACATGCATAAAAAGATCCCCGCTAAATGCGGGGATTTTTTATTTAGAAGCTTTAGCACTTTTTACGACCTCAAGATATCTTTTGAACCCTTCGTTCTTTGGATCAAGAACAATGGCCTTCTCGAGATCTATGATCGCGTCATCGAACATACCGTTATCAAAATAAAGTTTTGCCCTATTGGCATACAGAACCGGATTGTCAGGAGTTTGCTTTATGCGCTCCGATACCTTAATGAACACATCGTTCTGCCAACTGGTAACCACCCTCTGTTCTACTTCAGCAGGGATCCTGTCTTTACAACACTGTTTCAAACTATTCAATTCATTCATGGCTGCCTGGTATTCCTTAAATTCAAGGAGGGCCATGCACTTATTCAAACGAACTGAAGGATCAAATCCAGACCTTACGATAGCTGTATCAAGATCCTGCAACGCCTTTTCCTTATTTCCCAATGCAGCATAGGCATTCGCTCTGTTATTTTAGAATACTGGCTTTGAAGGCTGAATGGCAATGGCGTTGGTATTATTATCGATCGCTTTGGCATTTTCCTTCTTCAAAAAATAATAATCCGCCAAACGAAACTGAATGATGTAATTCTTTGGATTATCCTTTGCAGCCTTCACCATGTAAGACATTTGGTCCTTGTTATCATTCATTCGTATCAAAGACAACTCTCCATAAATTGACATGAAAAGTATTACCAGTTGTTT
>DAISHL010000153.1:0-5563 GCA_036822555.1 Bacteroidota bacterium
CTGCTGAATAAACAGCAGTTTAAGCCCTTTATCTTCTTGAGTTATGACAAAAAAATGGATCAAAAGGATTGTAATTAGCATTATTGTTTTGCCGGTTTTATTATTTACGATTGCCGTGTCTCTATTATATGCCAAGCAAGACGCCATTGTTCAGGAACTGCTCACGAAAATAAATGCCGATTTTAAGGCGGAAATAAAAGTGGGGGATAGCCATATTTCTCCTTTCGCAGCCTTCCCCTATGTTTCAATAGACGTGGATAACCTGGTCGTTTTTCCGGATAAATCCGGCCGGCAAAAGCCTTTGGTAGAATTAAAGGACATATATGTTGGGTTCGATCTTTTGAAATTGATCAGCGGAAAAATTGAAATAGCAACTATTAAGCTTAAAGATGGATTCATTCATGTAATACAGGATGCAGATGGAAATTTTAATATAGTAGAAGCCTTTGCAACTGATAAACCTGTTGAGAATGCAGAAGAGGAATTTCATTTGCATCTCAAATCGGTTACTCTTGAGAATATTGATATTACTAAGCTGAATGAAAGGAATCACATCACTATTGAAACCTTTATTAATAAGGCTCAAACTAAATTTAAAACTTCTGATGAGCACATGATGGTGGATCTGAACACAAAACTTGTTTTAAATGTGATAAAAGGTACAGATACAACATTCTTTAAGCATAAGCATATACGTATTGATACAAAACTTGATTTGTTCAAAAAGGAGAACAATGTAGTGCTTGATCCTTCTGAACTTGAAATAGAGCATGCTCTTTTTAATTTTGAAGGTAGTTTGGATTTAGATGGTGATATGTTGGCTGATCTTCGTTTTAAGGGCAACAAACCCAATTTCGATCTGTTTTTGGCCTTTGCACCTGAAGAGCTTGCCCCGGTTCTAAGTCAATATGATAACAAAGGAAAGATATTTTTTGATGCCGCTATAAAAGGTAAGCTCCTCAATGGAAATATCCCATTTATTAATGTTGATTTTGGATGTGAACATGCCATGTTGCATAATAAGCAAACCGATAAAAAACTGGATGAATTGAATTTTAAAGCACATTTTACAAATAATGGCGGTAAAGGGTTGGAATCTATGCAGTTTTCATTAATGGATTTTTCATCAAGACCGGAAGCAGGAACATTTAGTGGATATCTCAAATTAAAGAATTTTGTAGCGCCTGAAATTGACACTCGATTGGTTTCTGATTTTGACCTGGATTTTCTGGCTAAATTTTTGAATGTAGAGGGGCTAAAGGATTTGAAAGGTAAAATAAAGCTTACCTTAAATTTCAGAGATATTATTGATCTGTCGCAGCCTGAGCGAGCCATTGAAAAACTAAACGAATCGTATTTTACAGAATTAATAGTTACCAATTTATCGTTTGGCTCCAAAGCCTTTCATGTTCCTGTTAGCAATGTGAATATTCATGCAACACTTGAAGGGCATGAAGCATTCATTAAACGGTTTGAGGCAAAGTTGGGTCGTTCTGACATATCTGTAAAAGGCCATATATCTGATTTACCCGCCATCATTCATCATACAAAAGACAATGTTGAGTCAGATTTAAGCATCAAGTCGAGATTTCTTGATCTTAAGGAATTAACTTCCAATGATACCTCTAAATCAAAACCATTTGATGAACAGATCGAGAATTTTGCCATGCGGTTGAGGTTTAAAAGTTCTGCTAAAGCCTTTACAGAGTCTCCAAATTTACCGGTGGGTGAATTTTTTATTGATGATATGTATGCAAAGTTTAAACACTATCCGCATACCCTGCACGATTTTCATGCAGATATTTTTATTGACACCAGTAATTTCAGAGTAATTGATTTTACGGGTCTCATCGATAAAAGTGATTTTCATTTCAATGGAAAATTGCACCATTATGATTTGTGGTTTCAGGAACATCCGAAGGGAGATACAAAAATGGAGTTTGATCTAACATGCAAATTATTAAAATTACATGATGTGTTTTCCTATAAAGGGGCGAATTATGTGCCTGAAGATTACAGGCATGAGGAGTTAAGTGATTTTAAATTACATGGACACGTAGATATGCATTTTAACGAAGGTTTAAAGTCTACAGATCTGTATCTGGATAATTTTTCTTCACGAATGAAATTGCATAAGTATAAGTTTGAAAGATTTAAAGGTCGGGTACATTATGAGAATGATCATTTATTGGTTCAGGACTTTTTCGCAAAGATCGGGAAAAGCGAATTTGAAATAGATCTTAATTATTTCTTGGGAAAAGATAAGGCTATAAAGAAGAGAGATAATCATTTTGGTATTAAAGCGTCTTATCTTGATATGGATGAACTGTTCGCTTTTAATCCGCCGCCTGCAACAAAGACCACTACACCTGAAGATCATGAAAAAGGTTTTAATATATATGAGGTGCCTTTTACGGATATGACATTTGATCTGAATATCTCTCATTTGATTTATCACCGCTATTTATTGCATGATTTTGTTGGAAAACTTAGAACTACCGAAAATCATTATATATATATTGATACTCTGCACATGCTGGCAGCGGATGGCAGGATTGATATGAATGGCTATTTTAACGGGTCTGATAAGAGTAGGATTTATTTCAGTCCAGTTATGAAAATGCAAAAAATAGATATGGATAAGCTCATGCTAAAGTTCGAAAATTTTGGCCAGGATCATTTGGTGTCAGAAAATATTCACGGGAAGCTTAGCGGTAAAATTACCGGAAAAGTGCATGTTCATAGTGATATGGTGCCAATTATAGATGATTCTGAAATTCATATGGACATTGAAGTAACAGAAGGTAAACTTGAAAAGTACGCCCCTTTAACAGCAATGGCCGATTATTTTAAGGATAAAAATGTAGCAAAAGTGTTATTTGACACTTTAAAGCATCACATTGACAAAACTAATGGTGTGTTGTCTTTTCCAATGATTCCTATTAATACTACCTTAAGTTTTATTGAGGTTTCAGGGAAGCAGGACATGAACTTTAATATGGAATATATTATTAAAGTCCCAATGAAATTAGTTACCGATGTGGCAAAGCAAAAATTATTTGGAGGGAAAGAGAATAACGAACCAATTGATCCGGAAAAGGAGGATGAAATTCAATATAAAGAACAGGGTAAAAAGATCAGGTATGTGAATTTAAAACTGAGCGGTAACTCAGAGAACTTTAAAATAACGTTAGTAAAGGATAAGGAAATTCAAAAATAAGCAGGCGTTAACTAACTTTTTCAATGACCTTGTAAGGGAATTCCATAAAACTCAACAGGTCGGTACCCACATCTTTAAGATCATCATCATTCTCGTCATACAGCCATTCCACTGAAACCGTGTGGTTATTCTTATGCAACTGATTCAAATATTTTAAGATGTCGAATACCATTCGTTGCGATGAGGTATTAATGTAACTCAGGTCAAATATAAACTTGGTAGACTTTGAAGGTGATTTTGAATAGTCTTTGATCCAATCAATAACTGGCGTGTAAAACTCATGGGCATTATCTAAGAACGATGTTCCCCTCATTTCAAACAGACCACTTGCTGGATCAAGGATCACAGCCGGTGAACTTTTCGTTTCTTTAATTTCCATTTTTTCCATACATAATGCCTTTGACCAAAGTTAAACTAATTTTATAAAAAACATGGGGCCGTTTATCTAAGGTTTCCGTGAATTGAGCAAAAATATACTATCGATTATGGAACATATATATTGAGGAACTTGGGACCGAAATTAAGTTTAAGACCGTAAGAATTTGTCTAAATAATTGAATAACAGTATGTTGAAATTCTTTGATTTGTTATAATTTGGCTATTTTAGCAGCCATGTTCCGTAAAAATTGTTTTCTGTCGAGATTTACATTTTTCTTATTATTTAATCTGATAGTTATCGGTGTTTTCGCATCGGATGAATTATCTGTTCAGATAAATAAATTGCCCAAAGAGATAAGAGTATCCTTTATAAAGGAACACATTAAAGTGCTTTTCAAAAAGGATTCCATCATGGCCAAACAACAAATTGACAAAGCAATTGATGTTTTTAAGAATGATCAGGCAATACTTGCTCAGCTATATTGTGAAAAGGGGGCGATCCAGATACAGCAGCGGAATCTTGATGCGGCCATCGATAATTCCAAAAGGTCATTGGCCATCTTTGAAAAGATGAAGGTCACAGAAGGGATCATTCAATCCGTGAGTCAGATCATCAAATGTTATGCAATTAAGCAAGAACGCAACAATGCGATTGAACTACTGTTTCAAAAACTTAAACAACATGAAGGAAACGCAGAGATGGAATGTATGTTGTTGGATAAACTTGGAACATCATTCAAGGAGCTAAAGAACACGTCAAAAGCAAAGGAATATCTATTAGAGGCAGAAGCCAAAGGAAATAGCATAGCAGAACCAAGCGAACAACTGATCAAGGCAAAATTGTCTATTGACAAGAACCTTGGAGTACTATTCAGAAATGATAAGGACTTTGGTAAAGCAGAATTTTATTTTAATCGTGCCATTGCTTTAGCAGAAAGCACTAACAACGATGCCATCAAAGCAACCGTTTTGAATAGTTTAGGTATATTGTATACCGAGAAAAAAGACTACTATAATGCTATAAAGGTATATGAGGAATCTTTGCGAATTAAGGAAGAAACAGATAATGTACAAGGTCTTTCTGTTACCTATTCAAATTTGGGAGATCTCTATTTAAGTATCAATAATTTCTTAAAGGCTGAGGCTTATTTGGAAAGGTCGTATCAATATGCTGTTCTGAGCAAGAACAGATCCTCAATGCTTAATGTTTTTACAACATATTTTAAACTGTATGATAAACAACGGAAATATGATAAAGCTTATCCCTATCTCAAGCGCGCCCTTCATCTAAGAGATAGTCTATATAAAACGGAAATTGCAGAGGAGACCTCAAAGCTCGAGGCCATGTACAATTCTGAAAAGAAGCAAAAGGAAATAGAATTAGGAAAAGTGCAGAAACAGCAACTGGAAAGAAATATTGAAGCCAAGAACCGGGAGAGAAATATATTGATCGCAGGTGCAGGTGTATTATTGATCTCTTTATTCTTCTCCATTAGAAGTTATATTGGAAAAAAGAAGGCCAATGCAACTTTAGAGCAACAAAATGTGACCATAAAGCATCAGAAGTTATTAGTTGAAGAACAGCATAAGGAGATACTCGATAGTATTACGTATGCAAAGCGATTACAAGATGCCATTTTACCGGCAGAATTACATGTGCGAGAAAATTTCAAAGAGTATTTTATTTATTATAAACCGAAGGATATAGTTGCAGGTGATTTTTACTGGATGGAAAAACTTGGTGATAAAGTGTTGCTGGCTGTGGCGGATTGCACCGGTCATTGTGTTCCTGGAGCGATGGTGAGTTTGGTATGCAGTAATGCCCTTAACAGATCAGTGTTTGAATTTGGATTAACTGATCCCGGGATGATCCTTGATAAATCAAGAGAGTTGGGTTTGGAAACCTTTAGTAAGAGTCAAGCGGATGTCAATGATGGTATGGATATTTCAATATTGAGTATTGAT
>DAISHL010000154.1:0-5542 GCA_036822555.1 Bacteroidota bacterium
TTCTATATACTTGATCTGGGAGACGAGAAAGAGGAAATAAGAAAAGGATTTGTTCAGTTGGAGTATTAATTCATTAAATAAGACTTTACCATGAAGAATAATATAAAATACAGTTTTATCGCGGCCATTACAGCACTTTCAATGAATATGACCGCACAACAGGAAACACAAAATTCATTTTACATGTTCAACGCGTCGTTGCTTAACCCTGCCTATGCTGGTAGCAGAGATGCGTTAAGTATAGTTGCCGATGGCCGAATGCAATGGATGAATTTTGATGGGGCCCCAAAAACAAATTGCTTTACATTACACACCCCGTTGGTTCTTGAAAGTGTTGGTTTGGGTTTGAACGTTCTTAACGATCAAATTGGAGCACAGTCCAGAAACGCTATCTTTGCTGACTTCTCCTATAGGATCAAGCTAAACAAAAACAATGATCGATTGGCGTTTGGCTTACGCGGTGGCGTTGATCTGATATCAAAGGATTTCACCAATCTTGATGTGAATGACAACACCGATCCAATGATCGTGCAAGGATCATTCAATACTGCCCAATTTAATACAGGTGCGGGTATTTATTTATACGGAAAAAAATACTTTGTAGGTTTAACTGCCCCAAAGGTTATTCCAAATAAAGTTAGCAACATCAACAATTTCACATCGCAGGAGGCTTTGCACATTTACCTTATTGGTGGATATGTATTCAAACTTAACAGCTTATGGGATCTTAAACCAGGAGCTTCAGTAAGGTACACAGCCAACGCCCCGCTCTCAATAGACGGGAATATCTCTGTACTATTCAATAAAAAGATTTGGTTTGGTTTAATGTACCGTCATGGAGCAGCAGCGGGTGCTAATATCATGTACCACTTTACTCCTTCCATTCGATTAGGTTATGCATATGACTATTCGATGACCAATATGAAAAAATACAATGCTGGTACACATGAAGTATTGTTAGGCATAGATCTATTCAAAAAGGAAGAACCTGTTCGTTCACCTCGTTATTTCTAATTTATAGGTTAATAAGATTTTACTATGAAACTCCATAAGATCAAAACATTTACAATTGGATTGGTATTAAGCGCCAGCATTTTGAATGCCCAAAGCTTAAAAGAGAAATTAGCCGATAAGAAATTCAACAACCTGGAGTACGCTTCTGCATCAGAATTGTATGCAGAACTTGCCGGCAGCAAACATCCAAAAGCAAAGTATTACGTAAGAGCCGGTGAAAGCAATTTGAAGATCGGTGATTACAAGAAAGCTGAAGCATTTTATGGTCAGGCATATCTTAACCAGGGCATGACCGATAAAGACTATTACAATTATTATCAGGTTCTTAAATACAACGGCAATTATAAAAAAGCAAACGAAGTATTTGCAAAGATCAACTCGAACGAATACAAGAACATCCGCAAATCACTGACCGATCATTCAGATTACGAATCCTCCCTTAAGAAGGATACCACCAGTATCAAGATCGGGAAATTAGAAGGTATCAATTCAGAGGGCTCTGACTTTAGTCCGCTTATTCAGGGAAATGACATTTATTTCGTATCATCCCGCCGAAACACCAGTTTTAATCGTAAGCGTTATGGCTGGGACGATTCATACTATTTAGACATTTATAAAGGAACACTGGAAGGTACAACCGTAAAGCATGCTAAACCTTTGGGTGACCATGTAAAAACGAGTTATCACGAAGGACCAATTTTTGTTACAAAAGACGGGAACACACAGTACATCACACGCAATAACCTAAAAAATGAAAAGAAAGCCGTAAAAGGAACAGACAACAGGGTGAATTTGAAGATCTACTTCCGAGGAAAACTTGGAGAAAAATGGGAAGACTGGAAAGAGTTTGACCATAACAGCAATGATTATTCATGCGGACACCCAACTTTGACCGATGATGGAAAAACCATGTACTTTGTTTCTGACATGCCGGGTACCTTAGGATCAACAGATATTTGGGTCACACATCTTGAGAACGGAAAATGGAGCAAGCCACAAAACCTTGGTCAGGCAACCAACTCAGAATTAAGAGAACTTTTCCGTCTCATTTTTGATAATGAGATCCTGTTCTTCTCTAGCGACGGAAAAATTGTCTTGGGGGGTTTAGATGTATTTTATACAGTACCATCTACCGATAATTATTTTGAACCGCAAAATCTGGGTTACCCATTGAACACATCCTATGATGAAGTTGGTTTTATGCCTAAGGACATTAAAAGCGGGTATTTATCCTCAAATCGTCCGGGCGGACTTGGTGGAGATGACATTTACACTTTTGTATCAGACAAACCTATCATCAATACTGCCGTTAATTTTATTGTAAAGGATAAAGAAAGCAAAGCGATTTTAGCTAATGCAGAAGTAGTAATGTTAGATGATGCAGGAAAAGTGGTTGGAAAAGCTAACTCTGACGACAAAGGTGATGTGAAATTCAATCTAACCCCTGGTAAGAACTACAAATCAAAAGTTACCAAACAAGGGTATAAAAATCTTGAATTAAGCATTCCAGAATCTGAATTGGCAAAACTTGGAAAGGAAAAGAAAGAGTTATTGATCGAAAAGAAGATCTTTGGTTTGATAGGATTAGTGACCGATGCTGATAACAATTCACCAATTGAAGGTGTGAAGGTTACGTTAACAGATGCTTTCAATAAGAGCAATGTATTGACCTTTACCACTGACAATGTAGGTCAGTTGAAACACATTTACAACAACATCAAAGAAGGAGATGATCTAAGTTATATCATGAAGATCGAAAAGAAAGGCTACATTACAAAGACACAAGCTGTTGACATTTCGATCATGAAAGACGGTTTCGTAAAGCTTCACGAACAAACCAATACCAAATTAGCTAAGATCAAAATTGGTACTGATATTGGTAAACTTGTGGACTTAAAACCGATTTATTTTGACGTTGGTAAGTGGGATGTTAGACCTGATGGCGCCATTGAATTGGATAAGATAGTTGCTTTAATGAATGAGAATCCGGGCATGGTGATTGAGTTAGGTTCACATACCGATTGCAGAGGGGCTGCAAAATCTAACCTGACACTTTCCGACAAACGTGCTAAATCAAGTGCTGCGTACATTGTAAGCAAAGGTATTGGTAAAGACAGGATCTTTGGTAAAGGATATGGCGAAAGCAAACTGATATACAAATGTTCTTGTGAAGGAAAAGTTGTTTCAAAATGCAGTGAAGAAGAACACGCACAAAACAGAAGAACAGAATTTAAGATCGTGAAGATCAAACCATAATAAAAAAGGCCGGAAGTTCCGGCCTTTTTTATTTTACTTTAGTGAGTATTAAATTTTCCTCCTCCAATTTACCATTCATCAACCCCTGCACTTTAACGTGAATAGTGAGCGAATCTTTAAAAACATAAATGATCCTTTGCGGATAGTCATGTTTCTTATTCTCAAACACAAATTTTTGTGCTTCTTTAGAGGTGTTCCTGAAAGAAACAGCACCTTGACCTCCAACAATTGCAGTGTAAACCAAGTCGTTTTTAATATAGGTCAATCTTAATTCTTCCCTGAATACTGTATCTGCACCCTTGAATTGATAGCCCTTCCCACTCCATTCATTTTCTGAAACTCTCACCCATACTTCCTTAAACTTTCCTTCCGGCACATTGGCCATCCAAGATCCTTCAAGCCATTCAGGCTTCTTAAGTTTGTTCTGTGCCTCAACATACATGGATAATATCACAAAACCTGAGCAAATCAATGATCTAAACATGTTATCAAAGTTAATAATGTTTGAGTATTGTTAATTAAACCTCTTTTACAATCCCATACTATTCAGGAAATTTAAAACATAACCACTATGAGCTCTGAAAACATAAAGCATAAGATCGAACACCTTCGAAAAGAACTTGACACGCATAATTACAATTATTATGTACTTGATAAGCCAGTGATCAGTGATTATGAATTCGATAAACTTCTTGAAGAATTGATATCACTTGAAAAGGCGCACCCTGAGTTTTACGACGCCAATTCCCCTAGCCAACGCGTTGGAGGACAAGTCACCAAAGAATTTCAATCTGTAAAACATAAATATCCAATGCTTTCCTTAAGCAACTCCTACAATCAGGAAGATCTTGAGGACTTTGACAGAAGAGCCAAAGAAGGCCTGGGCATCACTAGCAATGATCTATTTGGCATCGCAGACCTGGAATACGTTTGTGAACTAAAATTCGATGGGCTCTCCATTGGTTTGACCTATGAAAATGGACGCCTTAAAAGAGCAGTTACCAGAGGCGATGGAGTGCAAGGAGATGATGTGACCACTAATGCCAAAACCATTGGGTCTATTCCTTTACAACTAAAGGGAGATTACCCTGAACTATTTGAGATCAGAGGGGAGATCTTTATGCCAAGAAAAGCCTTTGACGCCATAAATAAAGAACGTGAAGAAATTGGCGAGGCCCCACTGGCCAATCCAAGGAATGCAGCAAGTGGCACCATGAAAATGCAAGACAGCAGAGTTGTTGCCAAACGTAAACTTGACTGTTATTTGTATTTTCTTCTTGGTGAGAATCTACCCTATAAAACACATTCTGAATGTCTGGAAGCAGCCAAGAAATGGGGATTCAAAATTGATCCGCATACTAAAGTTTGTGGTAATATTCATGAGGTACTTAAATTCATTGATCATTGGGACAAAGAGCGATTCAATTTGCCATTTGACATCGATGGCATTGTGATCAAGTTAAACAACTTTAAACAACAACAACATCTTAGTTTTACCGCAAAATCACCGCGCTGGGCCATTGCCTATAAATTTAAGGCAGAACAGGTAAGCACCGAATTATTGAGTATCAGCTTTCAAGTAGGGCGTACCGGTGCCATTACACCTGTTGCCAATTTAATACCGGTGCAACTGGCAGGAACAACCGTAAAAAGAGCCAGCCTGCATAATGCCGATATCATTGAAAAATTAGATGTGAGGATCGGTGACATGGTATTTGTTGAAAAGGGAGGTGAGATCATCCCAAAGATCATCGGTGTTGATCACTCAAAGCGACATGCACATCACCATAAAACAAAATACATTGAAGATTGTCCTGAATGCGGAACAAAATTGATACGAAAGGAAGGAGAAGCCTTGCATTACTGCCCGAATGATATTGGCTGCCCGCCTCAGGTTAAGGGAAAGATAGAACATTTCGTGTCTCGGAAAGCAATGAACATTGATAGTCTTGGAAGTGAAACCATTGAGCAATTCTACTCTGCGGGATTGATCAAGAACATTTCTGACCTCTATGATCTTAAAAAAGATGATCTACTTCCGCTTGAACGAATGGCCGATAAAAGCGCTCAAAATATCATTGATGGTATCTCAAATAGTGTAAGTGTTCCATTTGAACGCGTTTTATATGCCATAGGGATAAGACACGTGGGAGAAACCAACGCAAAAAAGATCGCTAAAAATGCAAGATCAATTGATGCGGTGATCACTATGAACCGGGAAGAACTATTGGAGATCGATGAAGTTGGCGAAACTTTTGCAGATTCAATTGTT
>DAISHL010000155.1:0-5491 GCA_036822555.1 Bacteroidota bacterium
TTAAACCTTTCTCTGCCTTTAGTAATATTTTATCCTTTATGTATTCCTTCGATTTTACTTGAGCTAAAGTATTTAACCAATCCTCAATAATTGGAGTTAGGTTACTCACGTCCTTTAAATTTTTAATATTTAAAACATCTATCCACATATAATTAATTAAAAATAATCTGCTAAGGCAAGAGCCTTTTGGGTGTCCGATTTTCCTATATATTCTAAAAATTGTCTCTCTGATGCGTGCCCTGTTGCGCTTATCAATAACGAAGTAGGGATTTTCCCATAATAATTACTTGCAAAAGATCTCCGGCCAATATGACTGCTTACTAATTGCCATTTTGGAAACACCCCGCTCACTTTGCGTTTTGTTTCAGGATCAATAATACTACCATTTGTCGGTTTATTTAAGCCTGCTATATCACATACTTTTTTGATGTATTCATTGTATCGTTGATCACTAATTTTATAGGGAAAATTGCCTTTACGCTTTTTTAGTATCTCTTGAACCTTTTTGCTAAGCGGAATGGTCATAACTTTTTCCGTTTTTACCTGAGTAAATTCTATTAATGTTTTGCCTTGCTCTTTACGGATCATTTCTTTTGTAAAGCGAAGGAAATCACTAACACGTTGCCCGGTTTCACATGATATGATCAACCAATCGCGTGCATTTATTAGTGCCTTTTGACTTAGGTATGCAGCTTCAACAATTTTAAGTTCCTCGGGTGTAAGAAAAATTTTCTCAACCTTCTGTTTTTTTATAACCAATTTGCGTAGCTTGGGTGAAATAGAAATTCCGTTGGATTCCGCATGGTAACAAATGGTTTTCACAAAGTCGAAAGCCCTGGCAATCGTATTAATCGAATAGCCGTCACCCTCACTATAAGTTATGAAATCATTCATAAAAACCTCATTCACATCACTTACATAGATACGTTTATTTTTCGACTTTTCCATCTTTTGAATAAGATGTTGAATCACCAACAATTTCGTTTTTGAAGCAGGTTTTATGGATTTCGCTTTCTGTTCACGGTAATAACTAAAGTAATCTGATAGTAATTGAGGGATCTCACCGGATTTTTCAGGTGGATTAATATAGTTCTTTAACCAATCAGAATTAATTACTTTGTTTTTAGCAATGCTACTATTAAAATGGTTAAGGAGATCATTCTTAAATGCAAATAATTCTCTGTTTAGTGCTTTAAAAGCCTCGTCTTTTAAATTTATTGGTTGCCCTTTCTTATCGCTCCAATCAGCTGGATTAATAACAAATTTTGTTTTTGCTTTAGCGTCAATATGCACTCCTTCGCGAATGCGAACGTAAATCCCTGCAGGATTTTTGTTACTTTGTAAATAGAATTTTATTGTTGCCATCGTATTTGTGTTAATCAAAAGTAAAAAGGCTTAGTCCATATTTAGTCCAAAATGTTTCAACCTAATTCAATTTCAACTTTTTTCATTATATTTGTATCTCAATACAAAAGTAGATACATTGTATTGAATTACAGTTCATTACACATATTGAATGGAGTTTAAATAGATTGAAGGAGATTGAGGGGTGAAGGTTCCTCTTTCTCCGCTGAGAAAATAAAAGCCCCAGTAAATGCTGGGGTTTTTTGTTTTCAGTACCTCAAAAATGATCACTTTTTGAGCATGAGAAGACACCAATAAGACACCTATTGCTATTCAGCAAAAATAGGTGTCGCCAACCCTTGTTTAAGCTTGAAAAACAAGGAGATACATGATAAATACACTCACAGTCTTATTTCACTTAAGACAAGAAAAAAGGAACCAAAAAGGCATAACGCCTATTTATTGCAGAATTACCGTTGAAAAGCAGAGAGCCACCTTCTCATTACAACGGTCTGTAAACCCTGACAAATGGGATACTGCAAAGGAAATGGTTAAAGGCAATAATGAGGAAGCAAAGAACATCAATGCATACATCACCTTAATTAAAAACAAAATTTATGATGCTCAATACAAATTGGCAGATAGCAACACACCTGTTACCGCAGATGCCATTAGAAGAATGGTTTTAAACAAAGAGAAGATTAAGTCAAGGAGTGTGTTCAAGGTGTTTGAAGAACATAATAAAAAAGTAAAAACACTTATAGGAGCTTCATTTGCTCATGGCACTTATGAACGTTACCAGACCACATTCAAACACATAAAAGATTTTATCAAATGGAAGTATGAGAGAGATGAATTTTATCTGCATGAAATAGACCATGAATTCATTACTGAATTTGACTATTACCTCAGAGCAGTCAGAAAATGCAGCAATAACACAGTTGTCAAATACATTAAGAACTTTGGCAAAATCATCAGGTATTCACTGGCTAACTCATGGATCAAGCAAAACCCATTGATCAATTATAAAGTAAAACTCAGCAAGACAGACAGAAGTTATCTCACTAAAGAGGAGCTTGGTTTACTCACCAATAAGTTATTCGTTACTAAGAGACTGGAACAAGTAAGAGATGTGTTCGTTTTTCAGTGCTATACCGGTCTAGCATATTGTGACGTAAAAAAACTTACTCAGGAAAATTTCTTCCATGATGGCAAAGGCGCGCCTTGGATCAAAACCAAAAGAACCAAAACAGACAATCCTGTTAATGTGCCTTTACTATCATCAGCCATAAAAATCATTGAAAAATACAAGCAGAGTGAAGGCACTAACAACAAGCTTCTTCCGGTTTTAAGTAACCAAAAGATGAATGCCTACCTCAAGGAAATTGCTGATGTATGCGGTATTCAGAAAACCCTTAGCAGTCATCTTGCACGGCATACATTTGCTACTACCGTTACACTGGCAAATGGTATAAGCATTGAGTCTGTGTCGAAAATGCTTGGTCACAGTAATCTTGTTACAACTAAAATTTATGCAAGAATGCTTGACTCAAGAGTGCTTGATGAAATGCAAACGCTACAACGTAAAATGTCAACACAGCAGGAGGATGTTTGATGGAGTGCCACACCTTTAAAAATTGTATGCCAGAAGTTTAAACCTTATTAGTTTAAATGCCCAGAGTTTAGGCACTATATAGCTACGTGCGTTCGTGTAATGCCACCCCCCTCACAAGCCCCCCGCATAAAACATAAATGGGATGCCCCCCCCCCTACTCTTATCAGGTTACAAATCTCATTTCTTAAATATTTAAAATAAGAATTATTTATAGCTGTGCTTATCATTTAATAAACATCCAGTTGAATTAAATTTTAATCACATGAAAAAAATACAAAACTTTATCAATGAGGTACAGCTGGAGTTTGAGAAAAAACTCTTCAGTAAAAACAAAATCACCTGCTCAGAGAATGCGGCTCAATTGTCAAGAGAAATATTTAAAGCCACTAAATCCCGTATTGAGCTTAAAGAGTATTTCTTTGTTATCATGCTTAATAGAGCAAATGAAGTACTTGGCTATGTAAAAATTGGAGAAGGAGGAATCAGCGGAGCACTTGCTGACCTCAGGCTTGCTTATGCAACGGCTATTAAATGCCTTGCATCGGGAATCATCTTGTTGCACAATCACCCTTCCGCTAACCTCACTCCTTCAAGTGCAGATAAAAGCCTGACTAAAAAGTTTGTTGATGCAGGTCATATTCTTGACATATCAGTACTTGATCACATCATACTAACTGTAGACAAACACTACTCCTTCTCTG
Source organism: Bacteroidota bacterium (assembly GCA_036822555.1). Taxonomy (GTDB): domain Bacteria; phylum Bacteroidota; class Bacteroidia; order B-17B0; family Aurantibacillaceae; genus Aurantibacillus. The sequence goes on from DAISHL010000155.1 coordinate 3,661, forward strand.
ATAATGGTTTAATATAATTAGCAAAGCACTTCATGTGCTTTTCATCTTAAATTATTTCATAACCATCCATTTTAATAGTATTAACCTTAAAAACTTAAATCTATGATGCAATTAAACAAAGCAGCAAGGAACCGCTGCAAAATCAAGATGGCCATACAAGGCGCATCTGGTTCCGGAAAAACATACTCGGCATTATTGGTGGCTTTTGGCTTAACCAATAACTGGAGTAAAATAGCAGTTATTGATACAGAGAATGGTTCAGCTAACCTTTATGCTGATTTGGGAGACTACTCTGTACTTACACTTTCACCTCCTTATACTCCTGAAGCATATTCAGAAGCAATTGATTTTGCATCCAAAAATGGCTTTGAGTGTATTGTCATTGATAGTCTCTCACATGAATGGTCTGGTCAGGGCGGTGTACTGGATATACACAGTAATATACCAGGCAACAGCTTTACAGCATGGGCAAAAGTTACTCCTCGGCACAATGCCTTTGTACAGAAAATCCTGCAGACCGAAGCCCACATCATAGGCACCATGAGAAGCAAGCCAGAGTATGTGCTCTCTGAGAAAAACGGAAAACAAATTCCTGAGAAACTTGGATTAAAATCGGTGCAAAGAGAGGACACTGAGTATGAGTTTACTATCGTATTTGAGCTGACTCAGAAGCATCTGGCTAATGTGAGCAAAGACCGTACTGGTTTATTCAGAAATAGACCTGAGTTAACTCTTACTGCTGAAATTGGTAAAACAATTGCAGACTGGTGTAATGCTACATCAAAGCAAATGGAGGTAGACAAAAAGGTTTTGGAAAAACTGCCTGAGTCAAATGGTTTTGAAGAACGCATTAATGCCTGCAAAAACATGGAGGAACTTATTGCGCTGTTTAACAATCATCCAAATCAGCAAGCTAAACACAGAGATCTCTTCATCTCACGTAAAAATCAATTAAATGTAAAACTAAACAACTTTTTAAGTAATGGAATTCATCATTAACAATCAAGAAGTGCTGGAGCAGCTTCCGGCACTGTCCCCCAACGGGGTTGGAATATCATCCGGCTCACAGCCTTTTATTGAGGCTAACACTATTCAAATGCCAATTCAGGAAATGAAGGATCAACACATCATACCGGTATGGGCATCTAGCAATGAGCCACTCATCAGCCATTCTGAATTCATTGAAGCTACATGGGAACAAGTGCATCGTAATTTCAGGAATGAGACAGTACTCAAGCCAAATGTCAGAGTCAGCCACCCCATTAAAGGGCGCATACCTGAAGCCAAGCACAAAGCAGCTAAAGACCTTGAGCCCTGGGAGCAAACCATATACTATGAGCGTATGATGTTTGTTATTGAAGTCCCAACCATTCATGATGAAGTAAACGGAAATTTACTATCATTGACCATTGGTGGCGTAAAATCCTATAGCCTTGACAACTTATACAGTAAAAGACCAAGTGGTGACCAGCATTTCCAGTTGTTTATTGGTTTCCAAAATAGAGTGTGCTGTAATTTATGTGTAAGCACAGATGGTTTAAAACATGAACTTGGCATTAAATCTTCCAGTCAACTAAAGTATGCAGTAGAGAACTTGATCAACCAGTACAATGCTGCGTCGCACTTAAAAGTGATGAAAGCCATGACCAATGTGGAGTTAACGGAAAAAGAGTTTGCGCAAGTGGTTGGCAGGAGCAGGATGTACAAACATCTTCCTGAGCATGCGCGCAAAGAATTACCGGCAATGCTCTTCGGTGACCAACAGATAAATGCAGTAGTTGAAGATTATTACTAAGACTAGAACTTTGGCGCAGTAAAAGGAGGAAGCATT
>DAISHL010000156.1:0-5481 GCA_036822555.1 Bacteroidota bacterium
ATGTCATAGTGCGAATTTAATCATTTTAGGTATATAATCGGACATTCAAAATAAATTTAATGCTTTGATAGGTTTCAAAGATATATCTTTGTGCGAAAATTAAAACTGATTTTATCATGAAAAACACAATATCTGCCGAGTTATTTGAAGATGCCAAGAAGTTCTTTCCGGGCGGAGTTAATTCACCTGTGCGCGCATTCAGGAGTGTTGGCGGAACACCTGTATTCATTGAAAAAGGCAAAGGATCACATATTTGGGATGTGGATGGAAATGAATATATAGACTATTGTGGAAGTTGGGGACCATTGATCCTTTGACATGCGAACGACAAGGTGTTGAATGCCGTAAGCAAGACAATGATGAATGGCACTTCGTTTGGCGCGCCAACCCGGTTGGAGAATGAACTGGCAGACCTGATCATATCCAACAACCGATTTATTGAGAAGATCCGTTTTGTAAGCAGCGGTACAGAAGCGGTGATGAGCGCCATTCGTTTAGCGCGCGGGTTTACCGGAAGAAATAAAATATTGAAGTTTGAAGGCTGTTATCATGGGCATAGCGATTCATTGCTGGTGAAGGCAGGATCAGGACTGGTAACCTTTGGCAACACATCTTCTGCAGGCGTGCCTGAGAGTTTTGTAAATGAGACCATTGTGGTGTCTTTGAATAATACAAAAGCAGTTGAAGAGGCATTCGCCCAGTTCCATGATCAGATCGCCTGTGTGATCATTGAGCCTATTCCTGCCAACAATGGGTTGCTGCTGCAAGACAAAGCGTATCTACAGTTCTTAAGGGATATTTGCACCAAGCATGGCACATTATTATTGTTCGATGAAGTGATCAGTGGATTCAGGGTTGGATTTGAAGGTGCTGCAGGTTATTATGGTATTCAACCGGATATAGTGATCTACGGAAAGATCATTGGTGGCGGATTCCCTGTTGGTGCCTATGGCGCGAGCAAGGAGATCATGAGTTCCATTAGTCCTGAAGGAAATGTGTATCAGGCCGGAACACTCAGCGGTAATCCTGTGGCCATGAGTGCCGGTATCGCTCAACTAACGGAGTGTTTGAAAACAGGCTTTTATGAGCAATTGGAAAAAAAGACGCAGGCATTAGTATGCGGATTAGCAGAGATCAAAAAAGATAATTTCAAAGTATTTACTGTAGGATCAATTTTTTGGTTGGCCTTTACAGAAAAAGAGAAGATCCAAACAGCAGAAGAGATCGATGCTGACAGCATGAGCTACTTCCGAACCTTGTTCCACCATTTATTGAATAAGGGAGTGTATCTAGGCCCTAGTGGTTATGAAGTTGGATTTGTAAATGAAGCGCATACCGATGATGACATCAGACGCACGGTAATGTTGTTCAAGGAATCAATGCAATAATTACTTCACTGAAATTATCGTACTGCCTTCTTTGCCAAGCACAGTGGTTGGATTCTTTCCATCCCATTTCTGTATCTTCAGGTACTCAATATACAATCCACTTAAGGTCAATTGTTTTCTTCGAATGGCCTCTGCTTCACCGGAGGCTTCAATTACCATTTGAGCTGAATCACCGCGGGCGATGGCAATTTTTCTCATAGCTTCGGCAATGGCCACTTGCTTCTGATTTTCAGCTACCTGCACCTCCTGTAAAGCTTTGGTCTTGGCTTCTATGGCCGATTGCAAGGCTGGTGGAGGAGTGATGTTGGTACGAAGCTGACTTACGGTGAACCATTTGGAAATACGTTTATTACACTCGGCAATGATCGATGCCTCAAATTGTTCACGGTGATTAAAGATACTGTCTACAGCCCATTTGTTGGCCACATCATTCACTGATCCCACAATGGCGGTCTTAAGCCAGCCTTGTTCCACTTCTTTAATGGATAAACGTAAATTCTGAAACATGTCACCCACAGTGTTAGGTACCAGAGCATAATTGAAACTCGGCTTAATGTCGGCACTGAATCCGCCTTTTGTGATCACTGTTTGCGTGTTGTAATCGATGTGCTGTTGAAAGGTTGGGAACTCATACAATTTCTCTGTCCAGTCGTTGATCACAACCCATCCTGTTTTGTAGGTATAATCGGAAATGCCACGTTCATCCCCCGTAAGATTTACTTTAAGGCCAATGTGTCCTGCATCTACTCGCTCCAGGGAGAATGGATTCATTAAACTGATGGCAATACCAATGATCAGGATCAACAGCGGACGGGTGATCCATTTACCGAATTGTGTTCTGCGATCGTATTGATTACGTGTTCTGAATAGGATGGCAATGCTGATGACAAGGAATGCCAGAAATAGATATAATGAAATCATCGTATCAAGGGTTTAAAAGTTTAATGATCTGTTTTACCATGTAGGTAAGAAATAGTGCCGATACAATTACTGCAACAGCACCGGCTGAATATTGTATATAGATATTCAATGGTCTGTTCACGCAAAATTCAAAATACAGCCCTATAAAGGCAATGAACGAAATGGTGATCAGTGTTAATCGAATGAATACATTCATGGGAATGGTTTTTTAACCGATCTGAAACTAAACAAATTAGAAATAAAAAATTAATCAATTGATAAACAATATATTAACATTAAAAAAGAGCCTAAGCAACAAATACATAAGAAAACTATGTATCTTTGTCTTAAGTAAATCGTTATAAGAGTATGAATTATTCATCGGAATTGATCAAAGGCACTTTAAAGACCATCATTTTGAAACTCCTGAAAGAGAACAAACGCATGTATGGCTATGAGATCACGCAAAAAGTAAAAGAGCTAACCAATAACAAGATCCAACTGACAGAGGGAGCATTGTATCCTTCTCTTCATGCCTTGGAAGCAGAGGGTATATTGACCACAGAGACAGAATTCATTGGAAAGCGTGTTCGCAAATATTATTTGCTGAGCGAAGAAGGAAAAAAACGCAGCGATGAAAAAGTAAATGAATTCGCTGATTTTATGAATACCATGAAAGCATTGTTGAATATTGAAACGCGATCAGTTTAAAACAATACCATGTACCAACTCAAGGATAGGCATATAGATTACATTCTTAACGACATCAGTGTACGTGGCGTTACGATCGAGGATCTGCAGTATAACCTCCTGGATCACATATGCTGTATCATTGAGAACAATCTCGAAGAGAACGGAGACTTCGAGAACTTCTATCACAAAACAGTTCAATCGTTCTTTAGAAAAGAATTGAAGGAGATAGAGGATGAAACAATTTCTCTGGTAATTTTTAAACATTACTACACCATGAAAAAAGCAATGATCATCAGCGGTGCTGTTTCTGCAGCCATTTTCAGCACCGGATTAATTTTTAAATTCTTACACTGGCCGGGAGCATCCATTATGTTGATTCTTGGCATAGGGCTTTTAAGTTTTATGTTCCTTCCTCTCATGTTCATTTTGAAGATCAAGGAAAAGCAAAGCCTCAAAGACAAAGCCATTATAGGCATTGGCACATTTTCAGGGATACTGATCAGTTTGGGCATCCTGTTTAAGGTCATGCATTGGCCGGGCGCCAATGTAATGATGCAAGGATCCATTTTTGTGATGCTGCTTGTGTTTCTTCCGCTTTATTTTTTTACCGGCATCCGCAATCCTGAAACAAAGGTGAATACTACCGTGTCTTCGATCATCCTGATCTCTGCATTTGGTCTGCTTTTCACCTTGATGCGTTCTCCAAAGGGATCACAGATCCGTGACAAACAGTTTACCATGAACTTTGTACGCAACGAAAAACTATTGCAGCAGGAATTGACAGCGATGCTCAATGACACAAGTGTCAACAGGAACAAAGGCATGACAGACCTGGCACAAAAAATTGTTTCGCAATGTGAACAATTGAAAAGTACCATTGTGCGCTCTGCAACTGAAGGAGCGGATATCAGCGACCTGGAAAAGGGCGAGGCAAGCATTGGCGATCATGGATTCAGCGACACCTTCAACAATGTGCAAGGCGTTAGCGAACAAACCAATTCTTTGAAAACCATGATAGAGGCATTCAATAAGGAGTTCCCTCAAAATACGATTGAGTACAAGGGAATGTATTTTGATGACACTGATTCCCACTACCTCAGCAATATCAATATTCTCATGGCACTGGAGCAGTTGGTGCAGGTTGAGCGAATGGTATTGTTTGAGCAAAGAGGGTTAATTGCCGGAAAATAAGATCATGCTCAGGCAGAACTGAAGGATGATCAATCCATCCACTAACACAGAGTAATAGTATCGGTGTCTGTGTTCTTCCGAAAAGAACATGAGCAGAATACCCAGCAAACCTGTTATAAAGTAAACAGTGAGTTGCTGGGTATTTTGTGCTAATGACATATACACCAGTAACACAATGATGCCGATGGATTTTGCCCTGCTGATGCCATAAGATGCAGGAAGCGTTTTAACCGAATGTTTGATGTCTGAACGAATATCTCGGATGTCGAACGGAATACAAATGGCGGCAATGAAACAGAACTGTGATAGCAGATACATGATCTCCTGTCTGTGAATATTGGAGAATGAAAAACTTAGGTCATTATACAACAAGGGAATAAAAGCCCCACTGAATACCCAAACCGCGGAAATGATAAAGATCTTGAACACAGGCATCCTCCTTAGTGCAAAGGGAGGAAGAAAATAAAAGACACTCAGAGCCGCCGCAGGAACGTACAACAACAAGCCTTTGCTGAACACTTCATGATTTACTTTGAATACGAGATAATACAAGCTCAGCAGTACAAAGATCATGGTGAACAGCACTCTTCTGTTGTTTTGATACCACAGCAACCTGTGATCGGCTAAAGGCTTGGTGCTTTGGTACAAGCGCTGTAGGTTATACAAAATAAAGGTGCTTACAAAATTCGTGAATGCAAAGAAGGCAGATGCCGATGCAGATGCATGGAAATGAAGTGCCGTTTGAAGTGTAAATAAAAAAGAGGCAATGCTTATGAAAAGGTTCGAATAAATGAAAAAATCAAAGATCTTTTCTGCTATGTTCTTTGCTTCTTTCAAGATTACCTGCCGCGCTGCCGCGTAACTTCATATAAGATCACGCCGGTGGCCACGGATACGTTCAACGAAGCTATGCTTCCTGCCATTGGTATCTTTACCTGAACATCGCTGCGTTTTACATATTCGCCGCTGATCCCGTTCTCTTCGCTTCCCATAATAATGGCACACGGTTGTTTGAGGTCAGCATCATAGATCATGGTCTCCGTTTTTTCATGACAGGCCACAATTTGTATCTTATAGTCTTTCAGATAGTCAATGGTGTTCTTCAGATTATCTTCACGACACACTTTGATACGATGCAATGCGCCGGCACTGGTCTTTATAGCATCTGCATTGATCTGTGCCGCACCCCGTGATGGGATGATGATGAAATCAACTCCGTTGCATTCCGCACTTCGGGCAATGGCACCAAAATTACGCACATCGGTCACTCTGTCAAGGATCAATATCAGCGGGGTGCGACCTTTTTCAA
>DAISHL010000157.1:0-5479 GCA_036822555.1 Bacteroidota bacterium
ACTCATGGTGGCAACGGAAAGTTCTTTAAGGATATATTCACCGGATGTCGGAGAATCTAAGCATCCCAGCATGTTCATCAAAGTAGATTTTCCGCTGCCGGAAGGACCCATCAATGCCACGTATTCATTCTTTTTTACCGTTAAGGATACATCCCTTAAAGCATAGATGGTTTCTTTACCGATCTTGTAAGCTTTTTGGATGTTTTTGATAACAATGATGTCTTCCATTGATGGTAAAGGTAATAAGAATTTGTGGTGAATTATTTCCGTTTGTGTAATTTTGGAACATGGGGTTTTCCAGAAAATTACAGTATTTCCTAGTTCATTCATGTAACTATACCAACAAAGAGGCAAAAGCCTTGATCAATTCAGAGAGGATTAAGGTGAATAAGGAAATTGTAAACCAAAACATTCCTATTCAACCAGGAGATGAGATCACACTCGATGATGCACTATTACAAGAAGGGAAAAAATTCAAATACATTAAATTTCACAAACCGGTTGGACTTCAATCTACATTGCATCCAGAAATAAAGGATGGATTGTACGAACTTTTTAAAGAAGAGATTCCATTATTTATAGCGGGCAGGCTTGATAAGAACTCTGAGGGGCTTTTGCTTTTGATTAATGATGGCTAATGGGTCAGAGAGATAACAGAACCTGACAATTTCAAAGAAAAGGAATACCTGGTTAGCACACTTCAACCAATTGACGACCGATTTATTTCTGCCATGAGCTCTGGTGTGGAAATTATGGGATATAAGACACGCCCCAGCCCTTGCTGTAAAATTGATGAATACAATTTCTCCATTGTTTTAACAGAAGGAAAGAACAAACAGATCCGAAGAATGTGTAAAAAACTGAATAACAGGGCATTAAAAATAAAAAGAATAAGAATTGGCAATATTTACCTTACCAATTTACCCCAATGTAACTATGAAAATTTGTTAAATTTTAATTTAAATGTTTAAACATTAAATGTTATAACATATATTTGCGGCATAAAAACAATTAACCATGAAAAAATTAGTATTCAGCATTGCAACCATTGCCTTAACCGGATTAGGATTAACTGCTCAAACCAATTGGAAAATAGATAACAGCCACTCTAAGGTTGGCTTTATGGTAACTCACTTAATGGTAAGTGAAACCGAAGGAAAATTCAAGATCTACGAAGGAACCGATGATTCAAAATCAGAGAGCGACTTTACAGATGCGAAGATCGGTTTTAGCATTGATGTGAATTCTATCAATACAGATGACGAGAAACGAGAAGGGCATATAAAGAGCCCGGATTTCATTGATGCAGCTAATCATCCAAAGATCACTTTCAAAGCAACAAGCATGAAGCCAGGAAAAACTAAAACTGCTTATACCCTTGTTGGCGATCTTACAATGAAAGGTGTTACAAAAAAAGTAACCTTGACTGCGATTGGTGCAACAAAAACAGTTAAAGATCCTTGGGGGAATACTAAATATGCGTTCAAGATCATGGGCAAGATCAATCGTAAAGATTTTGGCTTGAACTGGAATGCAGCTTTGGAAGCTGGCGGAGTTGTGGTAAGTGAAGAGGTGAAAATTGACATTACCATTGAATTAAACAAAGCGTAATCAAAAATAAAATGATACATTAGAGGCTGAATAATTTCAGCCTCTTTTTATTTACAATGACCTTAGAAAAAAAGATAAAGCAGAACAAGTTCAAGAGTCCGGAACACAAGCTGGCTGTGAATTTGTTATACGTTAGTCATTGGATAAGCTATCTTTTGCAACAAAATTTCCGGGATAAGGAAATACCCCACCAACAATACAATGAGCTTCGCATTCTGCGCGGTCAGTTGCCTAACCCATGCAATTTACGTCTTATCAAAGACAGGATGATCGACCCAATGAGTGACGCATCTCGCATTGTAGATAAACTGATCACGAAAGGCTTTGTTGAACGCAAGGAAAACAAGACCGACCGCAGAAATGTTGAATTACTCATCACCAAAAAGGGATTAGCTTTGCTTGAATCCTTAGACTATACCGATAATTCGTTTGGTGACCTATTTAAGGATCTTAGCTCCCAGGAAATAGACGCACTGAATGCATTGCTTGATAAACTTCACGAAAAACGCGAATAATTCACGTTCATACCCTCCATTTTAAGTTACTTCTGGCCCTGTTAAAAAGTACATGTTTTTGTGCATATCATCTATTTGTATTGATTTGCTTAAAATCCTTATAATGTTAACTTTGCGAACCAATTTTTTTAAACCAAGGAAATTGGCGTTTGTTAAACGTTAAAAGATACACGAAATATGAAAATACTTGTAGCCATTAGCAATGTGCCAGACACAACCACCAAGATCCAATTCACGGATGGTGACACAAAATTTAACTCTCAGGGTGTTACATATGTGATCAACCCTTACGATGAATGGTATGCCTTAGTGCGTGCCTTAGAATTGAAAGAGGCAAATCTGGCGGAAAAAGTAACCCTTATACATGTTGGATTGGCTGATAGCGAGGCCACTATACGCAAAGGCTTATCACTTGGCGCAGACGATGCAGTTCGCGTGAATGCTGAAGGTCCGGATGCTTTTTTTGTTGCTGAACAAATTGCGAATTATGCAAAGGCCAATGGATACGACCTGGTTTTAGTAGGTAAGGAAACCATCAATTACAACGGATCATCTGTTGGAGCGATCATCGCAGGATTAATGGACCTTCCGTTTGTGTCTTTGGCAACTAAATTAGACATGGCGTGCAACAAAGCCACCATTGAACATGATATTGACGGAGGTACTCAGGTTGTGGAGTGTGAATTACCAATGGTTGTGAGGTGTGCAAAAGGCATGGCCGAGCAACGTATCCCTAACATGAGGGGTATTATGGCCTCACGTACAAAGCCTTTGACTGTTGTTGAAGCCACTGGCGGTGCTGCATTAACCTCTGTTAAATCCTATGCTTTGAATCCGGGCAGAACAACCTGCAAGATGATCTCCGAAGATAACATGGATGAATTGGTGAATTTACTTCACACAGAGGCAAAAGTGATCTAATTTTTTAACTTAAAAACATTTACACATGTCAGTTCTAGTATATACCGAAATAGGAAAAGGAAAAGTAAAAAAAGCCAGCTTAGAATGTGTTAACTATGCCGCTAAGATCGCTCAATTGATCGGTGGTTCTGTAACCGCTGTTGTGAACAATGCCGACGCATCACAACTTGAAGAGATCGGTAAGGCCGGCGCAACAAAGATCTTGTCTGTTAAGAATAATAAGATCGCTACGGATTCATCATTGATCACTTCTATGGTGGAGCAAGCAGCAAAGGCTGAGAACTCTAAAGTGATCGTGTTTGCATTTGACATTACTGGTAAGGCTTGTGCACCGCGCTTATCAGCAAAGCTGAAAGCAGGTTTGGTGGCAGGTGCTATTGACCTTCCTGTAGTGAATGGTTCTAACTTTGAAGTAAAGAAGAATGTGTTCTCAGGGAAAGCAAACGCAACTTATGTGATCCATTCCGATATAAAGATCATCTCTTTGCTTCCAAATAGTTTCCAGGTGCAGTTAGGCTCTAATAACGCAACCGTTTCAGATTTCAATGCTGATCTTGGTGCTATAGCTTCACGCATCGTAGTTAAAGAAACAAAATCAACCTCAACAGGTGGCATGATCCCATTGCCGGAAGCTGAATTGGTTGTAAGTGCAGGAAGAGGATTAAAAGGTCCTGAGAACTGGAAGATCGTTGAAGATCTTGCTGCATCATTAGGTGCTACAACAGCGTGTTCACGTCCGGTAGCAGATATGCACTGGCGTCCGCATCATGAGCATGTTGGACAAACAGGTGTGGCCATTCGTCCGAATCTATACATTGCGATCGGGATCTCCGGTGCCATTCAGCACTTGGCTGGTGTTAACGGAAGCAAGACCATTGTAGTGATCAATAATGATAAAGAAGCTCCATTCTTCAAGTCTGCCGATTACGGAATTGTAGGTGATGCATTTAGTATTTTGCCTAAGCTTACAGAAGCAATCAAAAAGTTCAAGGCTAATCAAAACTAAGCGAATTTTTTTCATACTTTAGAGAATCACAAATGAAAAAAGTTCAATTAGAGATCGTTGGTCTTTCTTACAGCCAAACCCAAAGTGGTGCATATGCCCTGGTTTTGGGTGAAACTGCCGGCAGCCGCCGTTTACCGATCATCATTGGTGGATTTGAGGCGCAAGCCATTGCCATTGAACTTGAAAAAATGAGTCCAAGCAGGCCATTGACCCACGACCTGTTCAGGTCTTTTGCAGAAGTATTTGACATTCAGGTTACGGAAGTATTGATCTATAACCTTGTTGAAGGGATCTTTTATGCCAAACTATTATGTTCAGATGGCACAAGAGAGGTTGAGATCGATGCACGTACAAGTGATGCCATTGCCCTGGCTATTCGCTTTAAATGCCCTATCTATACATACGAATTCATTCTGAAAAATGCCGGAATTGTGCTTGATGACGAAAGTTCAGCCACAGGTGATGCCGGAGAAACAGAAGTTGCTGGCACCGAAGCAGAGTCAAGTGAGAATGCAGTTGAGGAATACAAAAATAAAAGTACTGAAGAACTCAAAGGATTGCTTCAAACTGCCTTGGAAGATGAACAATATGAACTAGCATCCAAGATCAGAGACGAATTGAATAACAGAAAAAAATCCTGATCTTGAATTTAACAGAAGATATCAAAAAAACTATTCGAGATGTCCCTGATTTCCCAAAACCGGGGATCATGTTCAAGGATATTACCCCACTCTTCTATGATCAGACCTTATGTTCCCGGATCTTAGATGGTTTTATTGAAAGAATGCCTCAACGACCAGATGCCATCATTGGCATAGAAAGTCGCGGGTTCCTTTTTGGCTTTATGATGGCGAACAAATTGAATATTCCTTTTGTTCTTATCAGAAAAGCAGGTAAATTGCCGTATAAAAAAATAAGTTACGAATACGAACTTGAATATGGGGTCTCTAAGATCGAGATCCATGAGGATGCACTTGAAAAGGATTGGAATGTGATGATACATGACGATCTGTTAGCCACCGGAGGCACTGCAGAAGCAGCAGCTCAACTGGTTAAAAAACTAGGTGCCAAGGTTTGCGGTTTCAATTTTGTAGTTGGACTTGATTTTTTAAATGGAAAAGAAAAATTAGAAAAACATTCAAATAATATAATATGTCTGGTCAATTATTAGATAGCCCTGTTGGGATGAGTTTTCACATGAGTGAGAACCAGCAAATGATCGCGGATATGATCCGTAAATTTGGTAAAGAACATATCCTTCCGAAAATGATGGAATGGGATGAAAGCCAGGAATTTCCTATTGAGGTTTTCAAAAAACTTGGCGAGCTGGGTTTAATGGGAGTATTGGTGCCAACCGAATACGGTGGTTCAGGTTGTAGTTACTTAGTATTTGTTAACGCAATAACTTTACTATGTATCATTTGTG
>DAISHL010000158.1:0-5477 GCA_036822555.1 Bacteroidota bacterium
GTATTTGGACATTATCCAATTTTAAGTGCAGGTGTATATGGTGAAAATTCAAAATTATATTCATCATTAATGAAATATTTTTATAAATATAAAATAACTGCTTATATATCAGGCCATGATCATAATTTACAACATTCACAAACAACTTCACTTTTTCCTTGTCAAGATCGGGATATAGTCCATGCCCTAAGTTACATATGTAGCGATCCTTGCCAAAGGCCTTCAGCATTTCGTGAGTTTCTGAAATGATGGTACTTTCATTTCCGTATAACAAGCAAGGGTCGGCATTTCCTTGGAGTGTAACATTAGGCCCGGCTTCCTTTCTTGCCTTAACAGGATCAATCGTCCAATCTAATCCTATGGTATTACAGTTGGTCTCAGATATCTTTTTGATCGCGTAGTGTGCATCCTTTGCAAATACGGTTACGGGAACTAAAGGTTTGATGGCCTTAACCATTCTATCGATGTAACGAAGCGCAAACTCATAATAATGTTTTTCACTCAGAACACCGGCCCACGAATCAAATATCTGAATCATGTTTGCGCCGGCCTCAACCTGGGCTTTTAAATAATTGATACTGCTCTCTGTGATCTTATCAAGCAAGGCATGTGCGAGTTCTGGGTGTGTGTATAGCATTTGCTTTGCTTTACTGAAGGTTTTGCTGCCACTGCCTTCAACCATATAGGCCATGATTGTCCAAGGCGCTCCGCAAAATCCTATCAAAGGAACGCGACCATTTAATTCCCTTTTGGTCAACTGCAAAGCTTTCAATACATACTCCAGATCATTGCCATCTGCGATCTTTAGGTCAGCAACATCTTGTTTAGATCTTATGGTCTTTTCAAACCACGGGCCTTTTGCTTCTATCATCTGATAGGGAAGGCCCATTGCCTCAGGGATCACAAGTATATCACTGAAAATGATGGCAGCATCAACTCCAAGGATATCAACAGGCTGTATGGTTACCTCACAGGCCAGTTCAGGATTCTTCACGAATTCAATGAAGTTCTTAGCACGCGCCCTGGTAGCCCTGTATTCAGGCAACACACGTCCGGCTTGCCGCATTAGCCACACAGGAACACGTTCAACATTTTCACCTCTGGCAGCCCTGAGTATAATATCGTTTTGTATCATTTGGAGATAATTTCTGTTAGATTGGTTTTTATATTATTACAAATAGTATCCAATGGAAGGTCATTGTCATCACTTCCAAAGGGATCCTCAATTTCTTCAGCGATCAATTCAATACTGGCGAAAACGTATAAAACGATCATTGAAATGATGATGGTGGCATATCTGAATTCTGGACCAAAGGTAAACGGGATAGAGAACACATAAATGAAGATGATCTTCTTAAGAAAGATGTTGTAGGAGTATGGAATTGGCGTGTTTTTGATTCGTTCGCAGGCACCACACGCGTTGGTGAATGCGCGCACCTCATCATTAAGAATGATCAGATGGGCTTCAGATATCTGTCCTGCAATGAAAAGATCGTTTAACTTTTTAAAAAGTGTTTGCGCCAATAGATTAGGAGCGTGTTTCACCAAAAGCAACTTTTCCTTCACGTCTTCCGGCAATTGCACAAGTTCATGTGAATTGGCACTATTTCGTAGATGATTTTTCAGAACATAATTGTAATTGATGATCAATTGGATAAATTCTTTTTTAGTCTCCTGATCCTTCACGATCGCATTGATCTTTATACCAATATTCCTTGAATTATTTACCAGATCGCCCCAGATCTTGCGTCCTTCATACCAGCGGTCGTAGGCAGAGTTTGTTCTGAACACGAGCAGCATGGAAAGCACAAAACCAAGTATGGTGTGTATGATGGTGATGTTCTTAAAGGACCAGTGTAACACATAGATCTCAAAAGAAACAACAATGGCGGTGAATACACCTATGGCAATCATAGCCGGAATAAGCCTTCTGAACGTATCGCTCTTTTGAAATTGAATGATCAATCTGAACCAATCTTTCGGATTGTATGTTACCATGCCGCAAAATTACGTGAATTTTTATTGCACCCTAATTTTTTTGAGTGTCAAGACAATACCATGACAATTGCCGTTTTTTATTGGGATTTTTTACTGTAAATTGCACTAATTCAAAACACATGAAAAAATTACTAACTGCTGCAGCCATGTTCCTTGGCATTACAGCAATACGTTCCCAAGAACATATGTGTGCACAAGGAAAACAGGCACACGCACAACATCTTATTGAACACGCCAAACGTACAAGCGCACTTTCTCCTTTTATCTCACATGAGTTAAAATACGATGTTAAGTTTGTTCATCTGAATTTGAATCTCGAGCGTAACACAAAGTATGTTAGCGGAGGAGTTAAGACCATTGCCAAGGTTACAGCGTCTTCAATGGACACCTTCATGTGTTTGCTGCATCAAAATCACACCATCGATTCTATTCGCTTCAATGGCGTATTAATGTCGTATACACGTAAGGACAGTATGCTCAAGGTGGCTCCTTCTGTTGCCATTCCCAATAACCAAACATTCACTGTAAGTATTTACTACAAAGGTACAGCACCTAACGGTGGAGCAGCCATTGGAAACGGCTATAGCACCGGCACATCCACTTCATGGGGCAATCAGGCAAGCTGGAGCTTAAGTGAGGCACATGCCGCATATCACTGGTGGCCATGCAAGCAGATCTTAACAGACAAGATCGATTCCAGCTGGGTGTATGTGACCACAGATTCTACGAATAAGGTAGGGTCTAATGGATTATTAAAGAATGTTGTTGTGGTGGGTAACAAAAAAAGATATGAATGGAAGAACAACCACATGATCAATTACTATCTGATCTCAGTGGCAGTTGCAAAATACAAGGAGTACAATTTGTATGCAAAGCCACAGTATCTTCCTAACGATTCGATCCTAATCCAAAATTATATTTATGACAATGCCATCAACAACTCTACCTGGATCAACGGACAAAAAGTGCAGTTGAATAAAATGCCTCAGGTGATGAATTTTATGTGCAACATGTATGGCATGTATCCATTTTATAAACAAAAGTATGGTCATTGCATGGCCCCTTTCAGCGGCGGAATGGAGCATCAGACCATGACCAGCTTAGGATTCTTTGAATATTATATTGATGCTCATGAACTCGGACATCAATGGTGGGGAGACAATGTAACCTGCAAGAGCTGGAGTGATATTTGGATCAACGAAGGGTTTGCTTCCTATTCAGAACATTTGGTTGCGCAATACCTTGATCCTTCAAATTTTGCATCAAACCTTAATTCTGCCCATACCAATGTGATGAGTCAAAACGGTGGAAGTATCCACTTCACAGGCAATGACACAATGAATGCAACACGTATTTTCAGCAGTCGCTTAACTTATGATAAAGGCGGAGCCATTGTTCATACACTAAGATTTGTGACCAACAATGATTCGTTATGGTTCAATACACTAAGAGGGTTCCAATATACGTACAAGAATTCCTGCGCTTCTACGGTTGACTTTATGAATTATTATCAGGCTCAAACTACAATTGATCCAACTCAGTTTTTCAATCAATGGTATTATGGTCAGGGCTATCCAACCTTTGATGTAAGCTGGAACTTTGTTGGAAATACAGCTGTTATCAAATCCATTCAAAATACCTCTGTGCCATCATCCGTGCCATTGTTCATTACACCTATGGAATACAAGTTAACCCGTACTGGTGCACCAGATACCATCATACGCGTTAAACATACACAGAATACGGAATTGTACTCTATGGCAATGTCGGGTACCGTAACTGGTATTTCAGTTGACCCTAACAACTGGGTGATCAATAAAGTAATTGGACCGCTAAAAGATGTGAACCTTATACCAAGTGGCATTTCTGAAATTAGCAATTTAACAACGATCAAAGTTGGTCCTAACCCAGGGAACGGACTTTTCACTATTGAAACATCAACAAGCGATGAACTGACCTATGAGGTTTACACCAATGAAGGAAAGTTGGTGAAGGCAGGACAATTTGGGAAGAAGCACTTACTCGATCTGAGGGATCAGGCATCAGGTATATACATGTTAACGATAAAGAACAGTAATAGTGTTGTAAGCACTACAAAACTGATCAAGGAATAAAGATTGTTATGTGGGACTCTCTCAAACAACTTACCGACCCTAATAGCATCATTCAATATGGCGGACTGTGGCTGTTGTTGTTTGTGATATTTGCGGAGACCGGGTTGTTGGTTGGGTTCTTCCTGCCTGGCGATAATCTTATACTTCTGGCAGGGATCCTGTGTAAATCGAAACCGGAATTAATGCATGTGAATTATCCAACACTGGCAATCACCATGGTTGTGGCTGCGGTGCTGGGAAACATGTTCGGGTTTTGGTTCGGCAAAAAGGCAGGGGACAAACTTTATTACAGAAAAGACAGTATCATCTTCAAGAAAAGGCATATTGAACTTACCAATAAGTATTATCAGAAGTATGGCGGGAATATGACCTTGATCCTTGCAAGATTTTTACCGGTTGTAAGAACCTTTGCGCCTATTATTGCTGGAGTAATAAAGGTTGATTTCATGAAGTTCATGGTGTTCAATCTTATTGGCGCAGTGTTATGGATCGTAAGTTTATCATCTATTGGGTATTTCCTTGTGCATTTTTTTCCCGGAATTACGAATTATCTGAGTTATGTGTTCATTGCCCTGATCATCATTACAGCGCTACCAATTGTAAAGATCGCGTTTGGTAAAAAGGAACCGGTGGCCTAGTTCACTCTTTGTATGAACTTAGTGAGTAGTTGAAAAACTTCTTTGTATTTTGTCAATGGGAGTGTTTCCTCGCGGTCGTATACATCATGGTAATAGCTAACGCCACCTAAAGTGTATATGAAGAAGGAAGGAACTCCTTTTTCTGTGAACCAATAATGATCACTGTTCATGGCTTTACCTCTTTTTTTGATCTCTTTGAGTCCTGCTGTTTCCAAATTGATGTTTTGAAGCATAGAGAATTGAGTTTGGTGTATGGCACCATTCACTACCATGATCCCATCTTCACCGGTCCCTAAAAGATCAAGATTGATCAGGAATTTGATATTTGAAAGAGGAATTGAAGGATGATCAACAAAATACTTTGAGCCTAGTAAGCCTGCCTCTTCACCTGTAAAGAATATAAATACAGTTTTATATCTTGGGGTATTCACACTGTAATATTTCATGAGATTTAACACCATGCTGATGCCGCTGGCATTATCGTTAGCCCCAGGGAAAAAGGTGTTTTTACCCATGCCTCCCAAATGATCGTAATGTGCTGTGATCACGAGCAAACAGTCGTTGTTGGTGCCGCTAATATATCCCCCAATGTTTTCAAAGGCATAAGCATTTTCCAAAGAGGATCTTACCTTCAGCTTTAATGATCTGGGTTCGCTCTTTAAATTGCTTTTGAGTAAATGTATGGTTAAGTTACTTGTTTGATCTGTAGCCACACTATAGGTCAGCT
>DAISHL010000159.1:0-5466 GCA_036822555.1 Bacteroidota bacterium
CGAACACCTTTACACCTAACGGAGATGGTCAGAACGATATTCTTTACGGGCGAGGATTAAAGGTAGATGAGGTGTATTTTGCTGTATACAACCGCTGGGGAGAAATGGTTTTTGAGACCACAGACAAATCCAAGGGTTGGGATGGGATATACAAAGGTCGTCCGGCTGATGTTGGTGTGTTTGGCTGGTATTTGAAGGTGAAATGCTATAACGGCGAAGAGACGTTCAAAAAAGGAAATGTCACACTCATCAGATAATATTGACGTTTTAACGAATTTTTAGTTTTTAAAACACCTTTACACCCAATTATATCGCATATTTACCACTCGTACAAAGCATTGCAAACCATTGTTACAAGGCCCTATTTTTGGAGCCACATTATCCCATGAAAAAATTCACTTTTACCAATACATTTAAATTATTCCTGTCTGGAATATTTGCCCTCTTGTCGTTTACTTCCTTTGCACAAATGCCTGGCGGAAATCAAAAGGATATGATGAAATTGATGAAGGATATCAAAGGCCGTGTGTATGGTAAGGTGATCGATTCAAAAACAAAGAAACCCGTTGAATTTGCCTCTGTTGTGTTATTGTGGTACAATAAAGACAGCGCCATCGCTGGCGGATTTACGGAAGAGAATGGTGAATTCAACCTTGAGGGATTGCCTGCCATGGGTGGATTCAGATTAAGGATCACTCAGGTTGGATATAAGACCCATGAACAAAAAGTGTATATACAGGCACCATCAAAACTTGAGCAAGATCTTGGGAATATAAAGTTTGAAGTAGATGAGAAATTATTGAATGAAGTGGAGGTAGTGGCAGAGAAAGCCACCTTTCAAATGAGTGTAGACCGCAAGATATATAACGTGGAGAAGGATCTCTCGGTTCGAGGCGGAACAGGTATTGATGTACTGAAGAACATTCCATCCATTACTGTGGATGGTGACGGGAACGCTACACTCCGTGAGAAGGCTGTGATGATTTACATTGACGGAAAGCCTACAACACTTACCATTGCTCAGATACCGGCCGATGCTATTGATAGGGTAGAAGTGATCTCTAATCCCAGAGCTAAATTTGAGGCCGCTGCAACCGTTGGGAGCATTAACGTAGTTCTTAAAAAGAACAAGAAGCCAGTGTATAATGGAATGTTGATGGGGAACATTGCCACTCAGGATAAATACGGCATTACCGGTAACATCAATGTAAAGGAGAACCCTTTCAACTTCTCTTTGATGTACTCTCTTAATGCCACACAAACAGGAACAACCTTTGGGTATACAAAACGTACAGATTATAACTATTTAAATTCAGGCAATGATCTTTATTATGAGTTGAATAACAACACACTGAGCCGTTCAAATTTTCAGTTTGGTAGAGCAGCCGTGGATTATAACATCAATAACCGAAACAACATAGGCGTGTCTTACAATCTGGTAAAAGGGATGATGGGTTTTGATGATCATCAGGATTTTTGGACCAAGGACAAGTCTGCCACCATTGATACATGGGGACATCGTAACAACGTAAACGGCGGAGGTTTCACCAATCATACAGGGCAATTGACCTACCGTAAGTCGTTTCCAAAACCAAACAAGGAGTTGACCGTTGATCTTTCGATGAACAAGGGAGGCGGACCAAGCACTTTTACCTTTAATACATTTAATACCATGAAGTTTGCTTCTGATACGATCAGGTTCAATCCTATTGTGTCAAAAAATGATGGTACTTCTGCCAATTACATGTACACCGGACAGATCGACTTTACAGATCCGGTGAATGAAAAAGTGAAGATCGAAGCTGGCGCCCGCTTCTTTTACAAGCACTCAGAGTTCCTGAACAACATTCAGAATCAATTATCAACCGGTGAATTTGTGAAAGACACATTCCAAAGCAGCAATTACGTGATCGATGACATGGTGAATGCAGCCTATTTCACCTATACCAGCAAAGGCTTTTGGGACATTGGATATCAGGCAGGCTTGCGTTTCGAGCAGACCTATTACAAAGGAAAACTGGTTGACAAAGGCACATCATTCGAATACAATTATCCTAGCAACAAGGATAACATCTTGTTTGCCTTGTTCCCTTCTTTATTCCTGTCAAAAAAGTTTGGCACCAATCATGAAGTGCAATTCAATTTGAGCAGAAAGATCGAACGTCCGAATTTCTTCCAGGCCATGCCATTCATCATGTTCAGCGATGCCAGGAACTACCGTATTGGTAACCCTGCACTGAAGCCTGAGATGATCAACATCAGTGAGATCAACTACAATTATATTTTCAAAAAAGGAAATTGGTTATCGGCCGCTTATACACGCTATAATCAGCAACCGATCAGCAACTATTTGTATCAGTCGCCAAACAACCCTAGCATCACCGTGAACACTTTTGCAAACGGTAAAGACCAATGGAGATACGGCTTTGAGAATACACTTCGTTTGAACCTTCACAAGAATTTTTCTGCCACAGCCAATGCGGATGTGTTTTATGTGTATTTGAATAGTGGTATCATTGAGGGGCAACCTGAAACGGTGTCAAAAGGCTGGAGCTACAAAGGAAAAGTTGGCTTGAACTATACCATGCCATGGCAGATACAATTGCAGGTGAATGGTAACTACGAAGCACCTAAGGCAATATTGAACGGTGAATCGCGCGAGGTATATTTCATGGATGTATCCTTGAATAAAATGGTCAACATGAAATGGATCTTTAACTTGACCTTGAGTGATGTGTTCAATTCAAAACAATTTGGTTATTATATTACAACAGATCAATATTATCAGGAGATGAGCAGAAGACGTGAGACCCGTTTCTTGCGCTTTACCATTACCTATTTGTTCGGAAAATTCGATACATCTATCTTCAAGCGCATGGGCAAAAAAGGCGGAGGATCAATGGGTCAGGATATGCAGGGAGGAGAATTCTAATTCTCTTCCTCTTATAATTTTCAGCAATTTCCTAAAGCACGATCAGATCTCACGTTTTGGATTGTCATTCACAAAGGCTTTCCAGCTGCCGTAACTTTTCTTGGCAGTACTTCCTGTTGTTTTATGTTGGAAATAATGACAAACAGCAGCCCCTAAAGCGTCTGTAGCATCAAGATAATGTTTCTCCGTATCTATGCCTAACATGCTCTTAAGCATGGCAGCCACTTGTTCTTTGCTGGCACTTCCATTCCCTGTGATAGACATTTTAATTTTCTTAGGAGAGTACTCTGTAATTGGGATATTTCTGCTCAATGCCGCAGCAATGGCCACGCCTTGTGCTCTGCCCAGTTTAAGCATACTCTGAACATTCTTTCCGAAGAAGGGAGCTTCAATGGCCAGTTCATCAGGCTTGAATTCATCAATGATAGAAACTGTGCGTTCAAAGATCTTTTTCAATCGAAGGGCATGATCATCGTATTTGTCGAGTTTGATAACACCTATGCTCAATGGTTTGATCTTGGAGTCGATCACGTGAATAAGCCCGTAGCCCATTACAATGGTTCCCGGGTCAATCCCCAATATGATCCTGTCTTTTGACATTGCAGTTGCAAGTTAGTAAAATTGCCCGATTACTTTTAAATTAGAGAACTTGGAGAAGAAAAAAATAATTGGCCTTATTCTGAAGATCCTTATTGGTGTAGGTAGTTTTGGTATCATCATCTGGAGACTGAAAGCGGATGCTACAACAGAGAATTTACAACTGATCAGAACGTCGCTTTTGAGCTGGAATAGCCTGTTATTACTTAGTATTTCTGTTCTGCTTTTTCCATTGAATTGGCTGCTCGAAAGTTATAAATGGATGTTGATCACCGCTCAAACAGAAAAAATATCATTGGCAACAGCATCGCGTTCGGTGTATGCAGGTATTTGCATTGGCAATCTTGCGCCGGGAAGGGCCACAGAATTTCTGGCAAAGATCCATTTTTTTAAACCGGAGAATAAACTCACCATTACCGTTCTTCATTTTGTGAATGGAATGTTTCAGTTATCGGTGACCATTTTCTTAGGAATGCTTGGATTTATGATGAGGACTCTGGTCAAACAACAAAAGGAGAGCTTTCTGAGTTACGTGGCCATTGTGCTGTCTGTCTTGGTTATGTTGGTATTTGTAATGATCCTGTTCAACATCAATCGTTTTGTTCCCTGGATCTACAAGCGATTCAATAGTGCTAATTATGAGGATGTAAGACCGATCAATTGGAGCGGAAAACTTTTGATCAATCTGTTCGGCTTGTCAGTTATTCGTTATGTTGTTTTTACATTTCAGTTCATATGTATACTTTACATATTTTCGGGATCAGCCGAATTAATTCAGTTACTGGTTAGTATTTGGATCTATTTTTTATTTACAACCATTATTCCAATGTTCAGCATCATCGAAGCTGCAGTAAGAGCCGCCATTGCGCTAATTGTATTCAATGGATTTGGCATGTCCAATGCCGCCCTGGCCATTGTAGCCATTCTATTGTGGGTCATAAACATTGTGTTCCCAAGCATTGTAGGATATTGGGTTTTGGTGAAAGAAAAATTGAGTTTTAGTTCCTTCTCCCTAAAGAAAACTGAACAGGAATGATTAGCATTTTTGTGATCATAGGGTATGGCTTATTTGCATTGTTGCTCATATACGGTGCTCTAAGGGCATATAAAGTCGGTAAAGGAACGTCAATACCAATTCCTGTATCGGTGATAATTCCTTGCAGAAATGAAGAGCGAGTCATCAAAGAATGTATCAATTCAATTGCCAAACAGAATTATCCAAAGGACAGAATAGAGATCATCCTTGTGGACGATGCAAGCGTTGATGCTACTTTAACAAGAGCAGAGGAATGCTTAAGAACTTCAGGGGTGGCATATCAGATCCTTAAAACCCCTACACATAGTGGCAAAAAAAGCGCCTTAAGCAGGGGCATAACTGCTGCAACCTCTGATCTTTTGATCACGCGTGATGCCGATACCTTTGTAAATTCTGAACATTGGCTATCTGTGATCGTTGAGTGTTATCAGTCAACAAAGAAGGAATTCATCATTTGTCCGGTAATTTCAAAGGAGCAAGGAACGATATCGGAAACCATGCAATATGTGGAATGGCAGATTTTGATGTTGTTGACCTTTTCCTCTGCATATTTCAGACTCGCCCTTTTATGCAGTGGAGCCAATCTGTGCTTCACCAAACAGGTCTATGATAAGGTTGGTGGTTACACAAGCCATCTTCATTTGGCCAGTGGCGATGATGTGCTGTTCATGGAGGATGTAAAAAAAATGGACAGGAAACTGATCGGCTACTGTTTTGCCAATGAATCGATCGCATATACCAATCCTGAACCGGATGCATCTTCTTTTATACATCAGCGTGTGCGATGGGCCTCAAAGATTTTCAGTGCTCCGAATCTGGCAAATTTTATGGCAGCCACATTCATTGTGTTTACCAACCTGTTTTGGATACTGTATATAGGTCAAGTGCTTGTAGGCAAAAT
>DAISHL010000160.1:0-5441 GCA_036822555.1 Bacteroidota bacterium
CGTTTTTAACCTCCATACATCAAAAAATTGTGTTTTTTTTGGATAGACCCCCTATTTTTTGACACCCTCTCTTAAAAAAAGTTAAAAAATTTTATTGCACCCCCCTAATTAATGTGTACTTTTGAGCTCGAAATCAAAAAATCATCATAAAATGAGCACAAGAAGAGCAATTGCAATGCAGGAGGTCATAAAAAGAACCCCTGTAGAGATTAAAAAGCCTGGTAAACAAGTTTCTGAATACTTTGGCGCGAACGTATTTGGCATTGATGCCATGCGTGAGTTCTTAAGTGAAGAGGCATTTAATAGCGTAATGGAAGCCATGGAAAAAGGCGTTACCATTGACCGTAAAATGGCTGATCAGGTTGCTGCCTGCATGAAGGCTTGGGCTCAAAGTATAGGTGTAACTCATTATACACACTGGTTTCAGCCACTAACTGGGACAACATCTGAAAAGCATGATGGCCTTTTTGAACCAAACGGAAATGGCCGTGCTATTGAACGTTTCAGTGGTAATCAATTGGTACAGCAAGAGCCGGATGCTTCTTCATTCCCAAATGGTGGTGTTCGCAGTACCTTTGAGGCACGCGGTTATACTGCCTGGGATCCAACATCTCCGGCCTTTATCTGGGGAGAGACCTTATGCATTCCTACCATTTTCATTTCCTATACGGGTGAATCTCTTGACTTTAAAACACCATTGCTTAAATCATTAACGGCTTTAGATAAAGCTGCTACTGATGTTTGTCAGAGTTATTTTGACAAGAACGTAACCAAAGTGATCGGTACCTTAGGATGGGAGCAAGAATATTTTCTGATCGATGCTGCCTTATATAACATCCGTTACGATCTTCAACAAACAGGAAGAACCTTGTTTGGCCATGCTCCTGCTAAAGGACAGCAATTGGAAGACCACTATTGGGGTTCTATTCCTGAGCGTGTAAGTGCCTTTATGCGTGATTTTGAATACGAGTCACATTTGCTTGGCATACCAGTAAGAACACGTCATAATGAAGTAGCACCTGCTCAATTCGAATGTGCACCGGTGTTCGAAGAGATCAATATTGCCGTAGATCACAATCAATTGCTTATGGATGTAATGGAAAAAGTGGCAATACGTCATAATTTCCGTGTTCTGTTGCATGAGAAACCATATGCAGGCGTGAATGGAAGCGGTAAGCACAATAACTGGAGTTTGGCTACCAACACCGGTAAAAATCTTTTATCGCCTTGTAAAACACCAAAGACAAACATTCAATTCCTAACCTTCTTTATCAATACCATTAAAGCTGTGTATGAGCATGCAGATCTTTTAAGAGCTGCAATTGCTACAGCAAACAATGATCATCGCTTAGGTGCAAATGAAGCACCTCCGGCTATTATGAGTGTGTTCCTTGGGGCACAATTGAACAAAGTGCTTGATGATCTTGAAAAGAGTGTAGGGGACAGAAAATTGAGTCCGGAAGAGAAAACCGCACTTAAACTGAGCATTGGCAAGATCCCTGACATTTTATTGGATAATACAGACAGGAACAGAACTTCACCATTTGCCTTTACAGGTAATAAATTTGAGTTCAGGGCTGTAGGTTCAAGCGCTAACTGCGCCGGAGCTATGACCGTATTGAATTCAATCATGGCTGATCAGTTGATCAAATTCAAGTCTGAT
Organism: Bacteroidota bacterium; assembly: GCA_036822555.1. Classification (GTDB taxonomy): domain Bacteria; phylum Bacteroidota; class Bacteroidia; order B-17B0; family Aurantibacillaceae; genus Aurantibacillus. The sequence continues at coordinate 1,664 of DAISHL010000160.1, forward strand.
GTTGATGAATTGATCAACAAGAAAAAAATGGATAAAGATGATGCCATCTTCCAGGTACTTAAGAAATACATTGTAGAATCTAAGCGCATTCGTTTTGAAGGTAATGGGTATAGCGATGAGTGGAAAGCGGAAGCCAAGAAAAGAGGATTAAGCAATTTCCCAACTACACCAAAAGCGTTGGAAGCATTCATTGATAAGAAGTCATTGCATTTATTTGAGAACCTTGGGATCTTGAATCACAGAGAGCAGGAAGCCCGTTACGAGATCTATCTTGAGACCTATACAAAGAAGATCCAGATCGAAAGCCGTATCATTGCCGACATGGTGAACAACCAGATACTTCCTGCGGCGATCTCATATCAAAAAACCATCGTTGACAATGTAGCCGGATTAAAGTCTGTTCTGAGTGCTGCTGATTTCAAGAAATCTGCAGAAACACAATTGAATTTGATCAAGGAGATAGGAGAACGTATTGCCATTATTAAGAAGGCAGCTGATGATATGCGTGAAGAACGCAAGAAGGCGAACAACCTTGATTCAGCCAAGAAACAGGCCTTTGCTTATTGCGATAAAGTAAAGCCATATTTTGACCTGATCAGATACCACGTAGATAAATTAGAATATGTGGTGGATGATAATGTATGGCCACTTCCAAAATACCGTGAAATGTTGTATTTGAGATAATAAAAAAGCCCGCAATTAGCGGGCTTTTTTCATTTATAATTTTGAAACAAGATGTTCCAGTTCATGAATGGCTAGCTTTACTTTCTTCGTTTGATCCTCTATCAACTCTTTTGCCTCAGCTTTTCCAAGCGCCAATTGTACTTCTAAATGCTCAAGTTTATTCTTGAACTCTCCCAGAGTACCGGTGCCGGTTTTAAGATCGGTCTTGGCCTCATGAATGGCAGATTTGATCTTGCCCTGATATTCGTTGAATTTATCCTTGGCCTCAGCCTTACCAAGAGCAAATTGCACTTGTAATTCTTCAAGATTGGTTGCAAATCCTTTTAATGCAGAAATAAATTTGTCAGTTGTATGCTTTGAATTTTCCATAAGATGTTGTTTTAATTTAGGACAATGATATACATGTTTAAAGTCTTTGCCTATGACTTTTGACCATTGAAAAACTGATTTTTGTCAAAACCTCAGATCTTGACACCAATGACTTATACTTTCTATTACCAAAATAAAATAGATGACTCAAAAGATGTCATATCACAGAAATTAAAGCCTGATGCCTATGATACAAACATCCCTTCGATGTAACTCAGGGTAAACTGACTCGTTCATTTCATAGTCTAATGCCTATGATACAAACATCGTCCACCTGTTCCAGCTCACCTTTCCAGTTGTTGAATGTATTTAGTAATAACTGTTTCTGTTCTTCCAAGGGTAAGTGAGCGTTATCCAGTAAACATTGACTAAATGCCTTGTATTTGAATTTTTTGCCTTTTGGACCGCCAAACTGATCGGCAAACCCATCGCTAAAAAGATAAATGATATCACCTTTGCTTAGCTGTAAGGTCTTGCATGTGAAATCAGTTTCGTTCTCAAATGCACCAATAGGTTGTTTGTCTGCAGGAAGTTCTATCAACTCCTTTTCTTTGATGATCCAAATGGAATTGTATGCTCCCGAATAAGACAATTGATTGGTATTTAAATTAAGCTTGATCAAAGCAATATCCATACCATCCTTTTGTCCGGAAAACGAAGTACTCTTTAAGCTTTTTTTCACCAGGGTTCTGGCCTCGTTTAATATCTTATCTGTGTCATAGACCTTATTGCTTACAACAACCTCGTTCAAGGCATTGCAACAAATTACACTCATTAAGGCTCCAGGCACGCCATGCCCTGTACAATCTGCCACAGCGCAATAGATATTTTGTTTGTCAGGGCTATAATACCAGTAAAAATCGACACTAAAAATAGCATTTGGTTTTAATAAAAGAAAGGCAACTTTAAAGAAATGCGTGAATACCTGTTCCGGCGGAAGATAGGCTGATTGAATACGTTTAGCATATCTGATCGAATCAACGATCTCCTTTTGCTTTTCTTCAACCTGATCTAAAGCTACTTTTAATTCCTGTGTGCGCATGCTTACCTTGTTTTCCAGCACTTGCATCTGTTGCTGCAGGTTCCTTTCCCTCCATTTTATAAAGATGTAAAGCCCAAATAGAACAATTGAACCAATAAGACCAATGAACCAATTTGTTCTCCAGAAAGGTTTTAATATGGTAAATTCATACATGACAGGTTCTTTATTCCAAACACCATCATCGTTACATGATCTTACCATGAAGGTATAAGTGCCGGGAGGAATGTTGGAATACACGGCCTCATTTTGACTTACCGGAGGCGACCAATCATCATTCAAGCCCTTGATCATGTATTGATATTTCACACTTAATGGGGCACTTAAACAATTGCCAATGAACTGGAATGTCAAATGGTTTTGATGATGCGGTAATTCAAGTTTTTCAGGAATGCCATGGTTATCGGAGCGGATGCCCAAAGAATCCCAGTTCACATCCTTATAGAACAGTTTAATTCCTTTCAAATATGTGATATTCTCACTGGTATTGCGTTTTAAGTTCTTGATATCATTAATGAATACACCTTTCGAGGTTCTGATCCATAAATTATCTTTTGAATCAATAAATGATATAGCGCACCAATCATTTACCAATCCATCTTCCTTTAAAAAGGTCTTGAATTGTTTATTCCCTTTGTAGTAATCATTCAGATCCATTATGCTTAAGCCATAAGCTGTGCCGGCAATCAATTTCCCTTGGTGTATTGCCAACGTGGTGATGATCTAAGAACCCAGTCCGTTGAACTTCATTTATGAATCATTTATTCAAAGGGTTGTATCATTCTTTAATTCGCACAAATAGATCCCTTTGCCTTGAGTTCCGATCCAATATCTGTTCTGCTTCTCTGGTAAAATGGAGGTTGCAGGTTCATAAACAAAGCCATTGACATGTGAAAAATTAAAAGCACTTTGCCCATTATAAAATGAAATGCCATAAAATGGATTCAATAACCATATTCTTTGTTCTGATTCATAGTAAAATGAATTACATGCAGCGAATTTTCTGTTCCGCGGTCTTATCTTTTTGAAACAAGTATCATTTCTACGGGCATACCACAAACCATCCTCTGTTGCCTTTAGATACACATCATCTTTGAGATGTTGCCATTGAAATCCACCTATCCATGGATGTTGTGATAATTTATTATTAGATAACAGATAACCATTTCCTCCGTACCCTAAGGCCAACATTTGATTTTTCTCATCAATGTAAAGTGTAGTAATTGATCTTAAAGGTTGATCGTTCAAAGTATTGTAATTCTTAAAGGTTTGGGTAATAATGTCGTACTGTGAGATGGTGCTTTCTGAACACATGTATACTAGACTGCCTGTATCTTTGGCCATTGCAATAACATTGTTCGAATAGAGTCCATTCTTTTCATTCAGAGAGGTAAATCCATCGTGACCGTATTTGTAAATTCCGTTTCCCCATGAACCAAGCCATACATTTCCTTCACGGTCAGTTAATCCACTCCAGAAAGAACTATAGGTAAGGCCCTCTTTAAAGCCATAGTTTACAAACTCTTTGCCATCATATTTAAACACACCCTTATCCCAGGTTAAGATCCAAACATTACCCGATCTGTCCTTGGTTAAGTTTAAGATACCACTGCCAAAATCAATGGTTTTCTCATGTTTACCATTTCGGTTCTGATAGATTGGATTACCCCAACCACTGTACCATTC
>DAISHL010000161.1:0-5405 GCA_036822555.1 Bacteroidota bacterium
TGAGTCGCCAGCAAAAGCAAAAACAATAGAAGGATTTTTAGGGAAGGATTTTACTGTAAAATCGAGTTTTGGTCACGTAAGAGACTTAGTTAAAAAGGGTTACGGTGTTGATATAGAGAACAATTTTGAACCAACCTACGAAGTTCAGCCGGATAAAGAAAAGGTAATTGCCGAATTAAAGAAACTTAGCAAGAATGCCGACATGGTTTGGTTAGCGTCCGATGAGGACCGCGAGGGAGAAGCTATAAGTTGGCATTTATATGAATCATTAGGCTTGGAAAAGAAGAAAACCAAGCGAATTGTTTTTCATGAAATTACAAAACCGGCCATTGAAAAAGCCATCAAAAACCCAAGGGAAATTGATGAGAATCTTGTGAATGCTCAGCAAGCCAGAAGGATCCTCGACCGATTGGTAGGTTTTGAATTATCACCGATATTATGGCGTAAGGTGAGACCAAGTTTATCTGCCGGCCGTGTGCAATCGGTAGCAGTTAGATTGATCGTTGAAAGAGAACGTGAAATTCAGAATTTTAAAAGTACCAGTGCTTTTAAGGTAAGTGCCCTGTTCAATGTTGATAAGGCTATTTTAAAAGCTGAATTAGATAAGCGCTTTCAAACAGAAGCAGAAGCCAATGCTTTTCTTGAAAAATGCAAAGGAGCCTCTTTTACAATTAGCAGTTTAGAGACAAAACCAGCAAAACGTACACCTGCTGCACCATTTACTACATCTACCCTACAACAGGAAGCAGCACGTAAACTTGGGTTCAGTGTTTCGCAGACCATGGTGGTTGCTCAACGATTGTACGAAGCCGGTAAGATCACCTATATGCGTACCGACAGTGTGAATTTATCGGAGACCGCATTAAATCAGGCAAAAGAAGCCATTACGAATAATTACGGAAGTAAATACCATTTTCAACGCACGTATAAGACCAAATCAAAAGGTGCGCAGGAAGCGCACGAAGCCATTCGTCCTACATATATCTCAACACAGGAAATAGACGGAGAACGCAATGAACAGAGGTTATATGACCTGATCTGGAAAAGGACCATTGCAAGTCAGATGGCTGATGCGGAACTAGAAAGAACAACCGCAAAGATCTCGATCAATACCACAACTGAACAATTCACAGCTCAGGGTGAAGTATTGAAATTTGATGGTTTCTTGAAAGTATACATAGAAAGTACAGACGACGAGAACGGAGAAGAAGAGAATTCATCCATGTTGCCTCCTATTAAACAAGGAGATAAATTGTCGCTTTCTGAAATAGTTGCCACAGAGCGTTTCACGCATCATCCGCCTCGTTATACTGAGGCAAGTTTAGTGAAGAAACTGGAGGAGTTGGGAATTGGCCGACCAAGTACCTACGCTCCAACCATCAGCACAGTACAAAAAAGAAACTATGTTGAAAAGGCAGATCTGCAAGGTGCGCAAAGAAATTATACCGTTTTGAATTTCAAGAACAATGCGATTAAAAAAGAAGTGAAAACTGAGACCACCGGTGCCGACAAGAACAAATTGTTACCAACGGATATAGGCATGGTTGTTACTGATTTTTTAATGCAATATTTCCCTGATATTCTTGATTTTCATTTTACGGCAAGGGTTGAAGAAGAATTTGATGAGATCGCAGAAGGAAACTTGAGCTGGCAGAAAATGCTAAAGGAATTTTACAAGCCTTTCCATAAAACCGTTGAAAAGACCATTGACAATAGTGAAAGAGCAAGTGGAGAAAGAGTTCTAGGAAAAGATCCAGTATCCGGCAAGACCGTGATCGTTAGGATCGGAAGATTCGGACCGTTGGCGCAGATTGGCGAATCAAATGAAGAGACAGGTGAAAAACCACAGTTTGCAAGCCTTAGAAAGGATCAACGTATGGAAACCATCACTCTTGATGAGGCCTTGCTTTTGTTTAAAATGCCACGTGTAGTTGGTGAATACGAAGGGAAAGAAATGAAGGTAGGTATTGGAAGATTTGGACCTTACGTGGTGCACAACAGTGTGTTCACTTCATTAAGCAAAGAGGACGATCCATATACAGTTAATGCCGACAGATGTATTGAACTTATCTTAGCCAAAAGAAAAAAAGATGCTGAACGTTTGATCAAAAAGTTTGATGAAAACCCGGATCTTCAAATTTTGAATGGTCGATGGGGACCATACATTGCTCTTGGCAAAGAAAACTTCAGGATCCCAAAGAACACAGAAGCAGCAAAACTTAGCTTTGGCGATGTAGTTAATATTATTGGCGGCATTGATGCTTACGAGCAAGCCATTGCCAATGCAGCAGGTAAAGGTAAAAAGTCTGCTGCCAAGAAAACTGCGGTTAAAGCTGAAGCAACAAAAAAGCAAGCCCCTAAAAAAGCTGCAGTGAAAAAAACTGCTGCTAAAAAAGCAGTGAAAAAAGCTGCCCCAAAAAAGGCAGCAAAAAAAACTGCTAAGAAGAAAGCATAGAATATTATAAATAGAACACTATATTCGTTTAAGCAAACAGTATAGGTTCTTGAAATTTGTAATTAAATATTTTCCAATACTACTCCTGTTGATCAATATTGTGAGCAGGAGTATTTTTTTGACCTTTCAGGATATCGCCAACGATGAGCCATTCAGCATCTATCATGCACAGTTTAGCGCATCTACTATTATAGATCAATTAAAGAACTACAACAATCCACCACTGTTTGAACTTGTTCTTCATTACTGGATAAAACTCTTTGGAATCTCACCTCTTTCTGTAAGAACGCTACCCATGTTGATCTCTGCTGCTGCATCCATTGCCCTTTACATGTTTGCCAAAAAATATTTTTCAATGAAGATTGCCATACTCAGCAGTTTGTTCTTGAGCTTCTCTTCGCTAAGCATCTATTATGCCCAGGATTGCAGGGCCTACTCACTCTTTCTACTTTGCACGATATTTTCAATGCGTTACTATCTTGACCTTCATTTCAAATTCAACTTTTCAAGTGCTTTACTTTTCATCCTCAGCACTTCTGCTTTGATCTATACCCATTATTTCGGATTTCTAGTTATCGCCATCCAAGGGCTTCACCTTGTTTTATTCAAACGAAATTTTCTTTCATTGTTATTGAGTTATCTTATCATTCTGATCACATACATTCCCCATATGATCGTGATCTACGAAAGATTTAGCACCTCCGTAAATAAAGGCACCTGGGTAAAATCTCCCTCCGGATTAGAAAGTTTATACAACATGCTGTGGTCATTCAGCAATGTGCCGTTGCTAACAGTTGTATTCATTTCACTGTTGCTTCTTTCTCTGTTCTTATTGATCAAAAGTGGTCAATTGCGAAAAATGCATCACACATATGTTTTGCTCATTCTGTGGTTCTTGCTGCCGTACCTTGGCTTGTTTATTGTGTCGTATAAGGTACCGGTATACCTGTCTCGTTACCTGATCTTTGCATTGCCTGGGTTCTACATGTTATTGGCGGTTCTATTTGAGTCATTTCCGTTAAAGAACACTATCAAATACTCATTTATTTCCATGATCTTGATCGTTTTTGCATATACAGCGGAATACAAACCAAACAAAAAACAAGGGATCAAAAATGCAGTTGATGCGTTGATACTCAACAGATCTTCAGATGATCTTGTGCTCATTTGTCCGTACGACTTCATCAATACCTTTGCCTATCATTACAATCGCAAGCTATTTTCAATGATCACAGATACTTCAGAATACAACTTATTGATCACTCAACTCAATAAGGAACACATTTATCTAGTGAATAATACGGCCGACCTTGACCATTTAAGAAACACAATAGAACACAAAAGAATTCTTTACCTGGAATCAGAAGCTGAATTTGCCATGCCGGGCAATGGTGTAAGAACATACTTGATGGACCATTATGAGTTCACAGATACAAAGACATTCAATAATCAAACGTTCCTGCATATTATGGAACATAAGAAGTAACTGAACAAAAAAATCAGATAAATTATGCCTTCTGGATCTTCTCCAATGCGGCATTCACTTTTTCTTCAATATCTGCCATTGCATTTGAAGAGTTATGTCTAACAAAGATCTGACCTGTTACTTTTTCAAATAACTCTATATAACGCTCGCTGATCTCATTGATCCATGCCTCACTCATTTCAGGTATTTGTTGCCCCTCTTTGCCTTGAAAGCCATTATCGATCAACCAACGGCGCACAAATTCCTTACTTAATTGTTTTTGTTCTTCCCCTTTTCTTTGGCGGTCTTCGTAGCCTTCCATATAAAAATAACGTGAAGAATCAGGTGTATGGATCTCATCCATCAAACAGATCTCGCCATTGTACAAACCAAATTCGTATTTGGTATCAACCAATATCAGGCCCATCTTATTGGCCATCTCCTGACCCTTTGCATACAAGGCTCTGGTGTATTTTTCTAACTGTTCGTAATGTTCTTTGCTTACGATACCTTGGCGAATGATCTCCTCCTTACTGATATCCTCATCGTGCCCTTCACTTGCTTTAGGTGTTGGTGTTATTATTGGCTCTGGCAGCTTGTCGTTTTCTTTTAATCCTTCTGGCAATGGCACACCACACAAAACCCTACCTCCACCGGCATAAGTTCTGGCAGCATGACCGGCCAAATAACCTCTGATCACCATCTCAACTTTAAATGGCTGACACATTTTACCAATACTAACAGAAGGATGCGGAGAATCGATCAACCAGTTGGTTACAATATCTAGTGTGGCATTTAAGAAATAAGCTGCAATTTGATTCAGTACCTGCCCTTTGTATGGGATACCTTTTGGCAATACCACATCAAATGCACTGATGCGATCACTTGCTACCATCACAAGGAACTTATCGTTGATGGTATACACATCACGAACCTTGCCTTTATATACTTTGGTTTGTCCTTTGAAATTAAAATCTGTTCTAGTTATAACGTTTGTGCTCATACTCGATTTATTTAATGGTCCATGTGGTTAAACCATGGTTTGTAAAGTGAAATGATTGCATTTTTCCACCCAACTCTGCAATTGCTTTTGCAACCTTGATCTTTGAAGTTCCCGAGCAATAAAAGAACATAAAGCCTCCTCCACCAGCACCGGAGATCTTACCACCAGTTGCGCCCATCTCAATGGCTTTGTTGTAGATAGTATCTATCAATTCATTAGTAATGCTATTGGCCATTTGCTTTTTATTTTGCCAACCGAAATGTAAGACCTCACCAATTTTAGTTAATTCTCCTTTCAACAAACCATCCTTCATTTGATGAGCCTGTTCTTTCAGGTTGTGCATGGCCTCCACGCTTTTCTCATTCTTCTCATTCACATTCTTAACCTGATCATTGATGATCTTTGCAGATAATCTTAGCGTATCTGTAAAATACAACAACAAGCTCATCTCTAGTTCATTCAATATCTCAGGTTTTAAATGC
>DAISHL010000162.1:0-2168 GCA_036822555.1 Bacteroidota bacterium
TATGCTGCAGACAAGAACTATGTAATGAATGTGAACAATGCAAGCGTCATTCATGAAGTGCGGGTGCCTAAGATCAAGTATGATAGTTATTATAATTTCGACCCCAAGTACCTGAAGGAACTGAATAAGCGTCCATCCATTACAAAACCCGACACACTTAATTTTTTTCCAGATGATTATGTGTATGATATTGATCTTTTACCATCAACGGGAGAGTTGGTATATGCCACATCAAAGGCATTGAAATTTATCGACCCAATTACAAAGAAGTCCAAAGCATTCAATAAAGGCTTCTTATACAATGTTAAGGTTTCATCGGATGGAACGCGATTGTTCGGGAACGGCGTTTACCACTACAAATCAATGCGTGTATTTGAAACTAAGAACTTGAAGCTTATTTCTGAACGTCCGTCATTCAGCAATGCCATTTATTCTGCCAATATGAGTCCGGGCAGCCGATGGATGGTTACCAATAGCAGTTCTTCTGCTTTCTTATGGGACATGAGCAACTTTACAAAATATGCCGAGATCAAAGATGTTTCAAAGAAAGATTCATCTTTTATAACCGGGGTTTTCTTTTTAAACGATTCTGAATTGGTGGTCAATTCAGGTACGTCCATGAACAAACTCAATCTTACAATATATAACATTCATAAGAAAAAATACACGCGCTCAATAAAAAAAGGGGTGTATGCCTATACCTCCGGCTTCATGAACAATGAATTCTACTATTGTGATTATTCAAGTTTACATATCATGAACCTGATCACAGGAACAGAAGAAAAATATTCCGGTATGTTCTCACTCGCGGTATCGCCATTGTATCAGCTAATAGCATTTACCAAAGAGCTTGTTTTCATACCTGATGCAGGTAAGTTCAAAATAGTCAATCGTAAGACCAAGGAAACCGTATATGAAAGTGCTACCTGGTCACCAAACGCGCGAGTGATCATAAGTCCAGATAATTCTTCCTTGTTCACAACGGCTCAGATCACTAAAAAGAAATTGATCAACAATTATGAGGTGGATTTGCCGGTTAACGCCGTGGTTCGCATTGATCTGAAGAAGAAAGCGGTAGTTGCTGATTATGCCAACACATATTATCCTTATGACTTCAAGGTGAATGGCAATACCATAAAAGTGTGGTATGTGTTACAGGATTTTAATAATCCTAGCGACTCCTTAAAGCGTGTGATATATTCTGAATATGATGTTGAAACAGGTAAGGAAAGAATCAGTAAGGAAATTGCCGCCACCAAGGAGATCATCAGTGGACATCAAATCAGTGAATCAGGTAAGTATTTTGTGCTGGATAACATGACAGGCACTTACCTGAAGGTATTCAATGATCGCGGCGAATTGGTCATCGATCTGGCAGATCTGAAAACAATGATGCCGAAGTTATTCTTTAACGAGCGTACGGATAAATTGATCCTGACCAGTTCGTTAAGTTCTTTGGCTACGTTTATTGATCTGAAGAACAAAAAAGTGATAGGGCAACTGGCCAATGCCACAAATGACAACTACTTTCTTATTACCTCAGATCTATACTATCTTGGGTCAAAGGAGTTTGTCAAGAATATTCGATTTAAGTACCGCTCTGAAATGTTCAGTTTCGAACAGTTTGATGCGTATCTGAATCAACCACACAAGGTTTTACGTGCATTTGCATGTTCAGATAGTTTACTCATCAAGAGTTATGAAACTGCGTATTTGAAGCGCATGAAGTTATTGGGATTTAAACCTGATGCGAACTTGAATTTCAGTAAGCTTCCAACGATCAGATCGGTGAAAATGAGTGAGGAGGAAGGAGCAAAAGTTAAATTCACCATTACAGCAACAAAGGGTCAGAATGCCTTGAAATATTTTGAGGTCCATAACAATGGAAGCGTTGTTCATTCACAGGAAATAGCACCCGGAGAATCAGGTAATTTCAATTTGAACATTGGGTTCGAGACCACTACGGGTATCAATCGTTTTGAATTCATTGTGAAAGATGCCCTGGGGTTTGAAAGTCCAAGGATCACAAGATTCTTTAATAATACATCCTCTGAAAAGCCTAATTTATACATGGTTGTTATTGGAAGTGAGAAGTTCAAGAACTCAAAGTATGATCTTGCTTATGCGGTTAAGGACGCTTCAGACATTGCCAACACAATGGTCAATTC
>DAISHL010000162.1:2178-5376 GCA_036822555.1 Bacteroidota bacterium
TTCTAGATCATTCAATAAGATAGAAGTGAAGCGAATGTTCAATCAATCCTTTTCACAGGATTCGGTGAATGCCTTGAACTCATACTTTGCAAAGGCAGGAGTAAATGATGTGGTCATGGTGTTCTTCGCGGGACATGGATATTTAGATGAAGACCTCAGTTATTACTTTCCTACTTACTATACTGATTTCTCTGATCCAAAGATCAACTCTGTGGCGTTCTCTTCTTTTGAAAAAATATTCAAGTCAATGAAACCAATACGAAAATTGATGTTCATTGATGCCTGCTTTAGCGGTGAGGTGGATGAGGAGGATATTTACATTGACGACACCGAGGCAGACTCAGTAAAAACGCAGCGCTCGTCGAGTAAACTATTTTCACAATCAACTGCGCTTGAAATGTCTAAGGCTATTTTTTCTGATCTGCGTAATAATTCCGGCGCCACCATTATTTCTTCTGCAGGTGGAACTGAGGCAGCCTTTGAGGGAGAAGAGTGGAATAACGGTTTGTTCACGCATTGTATGTTAGAAGGATTAAAGAATAGCAAAGCTGACAGAAATAACGCTTCAAAGCTCTCCTTGAGTGAATTGCAAAGATTTGTTTCCGAAGAAGTGTATCGTTTGTCAGATGGAAAACAATCTCCAACCTATCGTATCGAGAATACCTCGCTTGACTATGAATTGTGGTAATGGATGAGAGGTGAATATACGCTGCCAATCGGTTTTGGAGAGTTAACATTAAACCTTAGATTTGTTTACCATTTATTTAGCATGAAAAGAATTTATATGACCTGTGTGATGGTGGCTGCACTTGGCCACTTTACCGTTGCACAAAAGAAGAATGATGAAAAGAAGGCTCCTGAAAAAACGCCATTGGAGCAGGAGTCAACATACTCCATTTTAAATTGGAGAAATATCGGGCCGGCAGTTACATCCGGGCGTATTGCGGATATTGCGGTACATTCCAAGGATGAGAATGTATGGTACATTGCTTCTGCTTCCGGTGGAGTATTTAAAACATCCAATTCAGGCACAACGTTTGAGCCCATATTTGATAATGCAGGCGCTTATTCAATTGGCTGCATAGCGATAGACAAGAACAATCCAAATGTGATCTGGGTAGGCAGTGGTGAGAATAACAACCAGCGCAGTGTAAGCTATGGTGATGGTGTGTATAAAAGTGAGGATGGCGGCAAGTCCTTTAAAAATTTAGGACTCACCAAATCTGAACATATTGGGATGATCGCTATCGATCCTGCCAATTCAGATGTGGTTTATGTTGCAGCATATGGTCCGGTATGGAGTGCCGGCGGTGAAAGAGGGATCTATAAAACAACAGACGGTGGCAAGACCTGGAAAATCATATTATATGTTAGTGCGCGCACTGGATTCAATGAGATACATATTGATCCAAAGAATCCGTCGATCCTGTATGCTTGTGCTCATCAGCGCCGACGCCATGAATGGACCTATATATCCGGTGGCCCTGAAAGCGCTCTTTACAAGAGTACTGATGCCGGCCAAACATGGAACAAACTTGCAGGTGGCTTACCTTCCGGAGATGTCGGAAGAATTGGATTAGCCATACCGCCAACAAATTCAGATATCCTCTATGCGATCATCGAAGCAAAAGATGGAAAAGGATTCTATAAGAGTACCGACCGTGGTGCAAGTTGGAGTAAACAGAGTGATTGGTCAACTGCAGGTAACTATTATCAGGAGATCGTTGCAGATCCAAAGAATGAAGAAACTGTTTATTCGTTAGATACTTGGGCCATGGTTTCTCATAACGGCGGTAAGAGTTTTGGGCAGCTAGGAGAAAGGAGCAAGCATGTGGATAATCACGCTTTGTATGTGTTTCCTTCTGATACGCGACATATGCTTATGGGTTGCGATGGAGGCTTGTACGAAAGTTTTGATGGTGCAAAAACATGGAATTATAAGGCCAATTTGCCTATCACACAGTTTTACCGTGTAGCTACGGATAACGCGAAACCTTTTTATAATGTGTATGGTGGAACTCAGGATAACAATACTCTTGGTGGTCCTGCCAGAACGATCAGTGCCAGTGGCATTACCAATGCAGACTGGTTTGTTACTGTTGGCGGAGACGGGTTTCAAAGTAGAGTAGACCCAACGGATCCAAATATAGTGTATAGTCAGTGGCAGTATGGTGGATTGATTCGATTCGATAGAAAATCAGGCGAGCAGGTATCCATTAAACCAATGGAAAAACAAGGAGAGCCTGCTTTCCGCTGGAACTGGGATTCGCCATTGATCATTAGTCCGTTCAATAATAAACGCCTTTACTTTGCTGCGAATAAATTATTCAGAAGTGATGACAGGGGTGATTCCTGGAAAGCCATCAGTGGCGATCTGACACGTGGTATCGATAGGAATAAGCTTCCGGTAATGGGTAAAGTATGGAGCATGGATGCAGTGGCCAAAAATCAAAGCACATCTATTTTTGGAAATATTGTTTCATTGTGTGAGTCTCCAAAAAAGGAAGGCTTGATCTATGTTGGAACTGATGATGGGTTGATACACGTCACCGAGAATGGAGGGGAGAATTGGACCAAGGTGGAGAAGTTTGCTAACGTACCGGAATTGAAATTGAATGGATTTACGATAGGAACTTTCGTTCAATACATTACGGCATCTCAGCATAATGAGAATGTGGTTTACGCGGCATTCAATAATTTACGTCAAGGTGATTTTAAACCGTATCTATGTAAAAGTTCTGATAAAGGTAAAACATGGGTAAGCATCTCTTCCGATCTTCCTGAACGCGGCTCTGTATATTGCGTGGCCGAAGATCACAAGAACCCTGATCTGCTTTTTTGTGGTAAGGAATATGGATTTTATTATACAATGAATGGTGGTAAAAGCTGGACCAAGATGACCGGTGGAATGCCTGCCTCAATTTCTATAAGAGATATTTCTATTCAAAAGGAAGCAAATGATCTTGTGGTTGCAACATTTGGAAGAGGATTTTATGTGATGGATGATTATTCTGTATTACAAACCATCAAAGAGGATGATCTGAAGAAGAATACTATTTTCCCTGTGGAGGATGCCTATGTATTTGTGGAGTCGGTTCCCTATGGCCACAAGGGTAAGGCGTTTCAGGGAGAATCATTTTATGTGGCACCTAATCCACCTGTAGGTTCTGTGATCAATTTCTATTTGAATGAGGAATT
>DAISHL010000163.1:0-5345 GCA_036822555.1 Bacteroidota bacterium
ATGATGAGAAGTGCAAGCACAACTGATAGCGGTGGAGATTCAAGTTCAGGTGGATATATACCTGCCTGATTTTTGGAAAAAAATAAAAAGTGGTTAAAGCCAACTGCAATAGGTGTTACAGGATTAGGCTTATTATTTCTCGGATATAAAATGATGAATAAACCAAAACCACCTTCACAAACACCTGCTGTATCAGGTCAACTCAAGGGATTAAAATCACGAAATAAAAAGAAAGGAGGTAATAAAGGCAAAAAGAAAAGGCAAGCAGTAACATACATGTGAAAAGAGGAAAAACGAATTAACAAAAAAAGAAAATGGCAAAAAGAAAAAACAGTTATCAGAAGGCAGCACTCAAAAAATCACTTAGTGGTACTGGCGATGCAAGCACAGGAGCAAAAGTGAAAGACGCTGCAACTGAGTTAGGAAAAGACATCGTGATCGGAGTAATCGGAGGCGGAGTTGCAGGAGCTGTGTTAGGAAGATTGTCTTTCGTTGTTGGAGCAGCTGTTACAGGAGTTGGTCATTTTGCGAAAAACCGAATTGCATCAGCACTTGGTTTAGGAATGATGGCTTCAGGCACTTATCAAACTATGTCCGGCATGAGTGGAAAACCCACTTCAGGATTAGATGGTGTGAAAGAGCGATTAATGGCTTTAAAGGACGATATGAAAAAGAGAATTTTTCTTGACAAAGTTTTGAAAGCAAAAGAAAAGAAAGAAGAGAAAACCGAAGAAGGAACTAATGGTCTCGGTCAAGTACAGTACTTCACTTACCCAAATACTGAGGACTCGATGGGCGCAGTTGAAATGAATGAGTTGGATAAAATTCAACAACAAATTCAAGCAAGCGCAATGAAATACAATCAAGTTAATGGGATTGAAGTGGATCTTTTAAGCGGTGAAGACGACATGGGAGAAGTAGAACCATCAGAAAAAATCTACTAAACAAAACAAACATCCATCACACAAATAAATCAAAAGTTAAATTTTAAAAAACAAAAAATTATGTTAGAAATATTAGACGGAATTGAAGAGTATAATAATGCAGGGGCATTATTAGGATTAGAGGGTGCAGAAAGTGAAGAACTGTTAGGTGCGCTGCGTAGAATGAATCCAATTGCTCGTCAACGCACCATTAACAAGTTGGCAAATTCGGGAGCAGGAAGTAAAGGTTCTCGTGCAGAAATGGAGAAACATTTCCGTGAGTTACCTGCCCACATCAAAAGCGCATTAGCAAAAGGAGAATTGCGTTTGGCAGATACTATTGTGTATTCAATCAAACCTGTGAATTCAAAAACCATCAAGTTGTTTGAAACTCAGGATGTGAAAGAAGTTGGTTTGAGAAATATCAGCAACGCAAAATTACCAAAAAACCAAGCCTTATTGGTAAGCGGAATTGTTTTGTTGGCTTCAATTCCAGCGGACAATACTTCCGATAAAGTAATGGGATCAAAGTTTATCCAATTGGAAGACTTCCCTGCTATCGCAAACGGAGAATTCAGTTTGAAAGCCAACAAAAAAATCATCATTCCTGAAACAAGCGTAGCTGCATTTAAAACAAGCAATATGCACAGTGTTCCTTTGGGATATTACAAATTAGCGAACCCACGCTTAATTCACGATGACATCTTAGTTGAGTTTACAGTTGAATTAGGCACAATGGAAGGACTTGATCCTAAAACCCAATTGTATGTTGGTTTACACGGAACTATTACAACTCCTTAATCAATAACCTAATAAGCCGGGAGAATAATCTCCCGGTTTTAAAAAAACAATACAATGTTAAAAGCAACGAAAAAAAGATTTGATATAAAAATTACTCAGGCAAACTCTACAGTGAGTGAAACCTTTGAATTGGAGAAGAACATTGTGAAAGTACATGGAGTGTTGGTTACATCGGATAAGGACGATCTATTGTATTACAGAGGAACTCAGAAGATTGAAATAAACAAAGAAGAGTTCTTTCCTGATAACTACGAAAGCAAATTGTTAATGTCAGGAATCAATGTAGCTCCGAAGCAACGCTACTATGACTTGGGCGGTGTTGCACCCGGTAATGGAAGAGTTCAAATCTCCTACAAAGATTTGGATGATGGTAGAACGGTCTTCACGCCATATCGAGTGAGTTTATACTTAGACTGTGAAATGGAGGATGAGTTATGATGAAAGAAGGAGTGATAATTAAGACGATTAGTATTAAACGACAAGGCGAACGGAAACACTTTCAAATCAAACTTCCTAAAGACACCAAATTTATAATTGGTATTGAGTACGGGGGGCGGTTAATAAGCAAAACAGAAGGTGGTCTCGAAGCCCCTGCACCAAAAGCCAAAGCAGAAGTAATTGAAGCTACATATTCGAACATTGAATCAGGGGCTGTAAGAGATGAAAAAACAAGAGCGTTCTTTAAAAGAAACCAATTAGTCGGAGAGTTGAAACTGCAAAGTTGTGAAGAGGCGAATTGGTTTTATGCAGCAGATGTTTTTGTAAACGATGCCAACTTGAATTGGGGAGATTTTTCTCAAGCAGGTTTCCGGGTAAATGATTTTACTCATGGCAACAAACGAACAGAAGAGATTGTGAAAATTGATGCCGAGTCTACAATTATTAACGGTTGGTATTTGGATGCAATGGGAAAATCACTAAAAGTTGATGTCAATTACGAGATAAAAGTATATGTATGGATTAATGTGGAGGAATAGAAAATGACAATAAATCTTGCCTTAGAATACATCCCACGTAGGATGCAGGAATTAGGATACAAGTCAGATTACTTTATCCGCTTCCGACACTTGGTATTACAACCAAATGAAGAGCTTACTATTGATGCACATACTCAATTCTATTACCTCATTGAAGAGGCACAGAACGTAAGAGTAGAAAGTGAAACAGGAATATTCGATTTGAGCGAAAGTGCCACCAATGAAATGCAATACGAACATCAAAGCAAAATACAGATCACTAATTATTTATCCGGAATCAATCACTTAAGATTCATTCAAGTAATACCAAAAAACAAAACAATTAAAAAGTAAAAGTAATGCAACATACCAATCCATATAACGATGTGAAGCTTTCCCAATTTAAAATGTGGCTTCACGACATGGTCGACAAAGGCGAAGGGAAATATATTGAAGTATACGTTGACGATGTAAAAGTTGTACCTAGAACCAATAGAATTGAAGCCATCGATGACCACAAAGTTTATCTTGATGATAGCACAGAAACAGTAAAGATTTTCACTTACAATACTGAAAATTCAAACCGCTATCAACAGTTCACTTTTTACATCGAGAAGAAAAAACCAATTGAGCATCCTATTCAAAACAATACACAACAAGTTCAGCAACCACAGGGTTTGTCAGGCATTGAATTAGAGAATAGAATTAATCAATCATTAGCTCAAGAACGTGAGCGTTGGCAGAATGATTTGATTAAACGTGATTATGAAGCTTGTCAAAAGAAACTTACCGAAGCAGAGGATTATATCGAGGAGTTAGAAGAAAAACTCAATGTGTATAAAAGTAAAAAGCTGCATTTAGGTGATGTTAACCTTGGCGAAGTTGCCTCAATTGTTTTAGAGGGAATGGTTAAACGAAACCCGCATTGGGTTGCCAAACTACCCGGTGGAGATGCGCTTGCTGGATTGATTGCAAGGGAAGCGACAGAAAACGGAACAGCAGAAGTAATTGAAAGTGAAGTTGTATTTAAAAAGAAAACGCCTGTTGAAGAAGGAATGTCGGAAGAGATGAAGGCGCAACTTGGATTCTTAAAACAATTAGAGTCCCACTTCAATCAAGAACAACTTGATAAAATAATGCTCATCCTACAATCCTTTGTTGAAGAGCCTAAGAACATCGAAACAGTATTTGAACTATTAGAAATAAAAACAGAAAATGAAAAAGTTTAGTTATGAAATAACCATTGAAGCGACTACTGAAGCAGAAGCCGATTCAAAAATGAAAGCGTTAACCACGATTGCAAAGAAGTTAAACACTAAGGAAATAGTGAAGCTTGCTGACATCGTACAAAACGATCCTGTAAAAACCGCATTAGCAAAAAAAGCATTAGGAGTTTAAAATGAAAAAGAATACCACCAAAGATGATTTAACCTTGAAAGAGAAACTTCTCTATTCCCTTATCGGAATTGGGATTGTGGGCGGTGGTATTTTCTTTGGGAGAAAACTTGTTTTAAAAGGAGTCGCCAATCGTGAAGAGAAGAAATCTTTTGAAGATGGTACACCTGCAACCTTTGCCAAGCAAATTAAAATGGCGTTTGACAATGATGGTTGGTGGGGAACAGATACCGAGAAGTTAAGAAGCACGTTAAGGGAGATTCCAAGCAAACAAGATTTTCTCAATGTTCAGGAGTCCTATAAAAAACTCTACAACTCAAATATGATAACGGACATGAGCGATGAGTTGCAGGCAACTGAGTACAATGAAATGCTTCAAATTATAGCACAGAAGCCGGATAAAACGGGCGGTAAGCCTTCAAGTCCAACTTTAGTGTATGATGGGTGGGCAAAACGTTTAAAAGCAGCCTTTGATAAAGAATACGGTTTTATACCGGGAACAGATGAAGAAGCGATCAAAGCAGTTTTTAATGAAATGCCTACTCAAAAGGCATTTATCATGACCGGGATTATTTATAAGAAATTATATGCAACCAACATGATGACCGATTTAAAAAGTGAGTTAGAGATGTGGGAATACAACGATTACATGAAAATAATACTATCAAAACCAAAGGGATAATGGAAAGCAAAACACAAAATAAAAGAAAATACATCCTGATAGGACTGAGTGTATTAGGAACAGGTGTCGCTGGCTTCTTGGGATGGAACTACTGGAAAAAGAAGAAAGCGAATCAGGAAGAAGATGCAACCTCCTTTACAGAAACAGCAAGCGTAAATACTGCGCCTGCAAGAAACGATAGCTTTCCCTTAAAAAGAGGAAGTAAAGGAAACAGAGTAACACAACTTCAAAATGCCTTAGTTAAAAAATATGGAGCAAGCATCCTCCCAAAATACGGAGTAGATGGGATGTTCGGGAAAGAGGTAGAAGCAGCATTAGTGAGGGCTAAGTTGCCGACATCCATTAACGAATCAACCTATAACTCTTTTGTTGGTGCAAGCGGATTTGCCGGAATTATAAAACATGGAGATGAAATCGTTTCGATTGTTGAAACAGAAATCTACAAAGTGAAGGGCAAACTAACCATGAAAATACCAAAGCATATCATTCTTGGAGTTAAGGAGTTTACTCATCAGGGTTGGATTTATTTCATTCCTAAGAATAGCACAGAGCTTTTCAGGGTTAAAAAAGAACAAGAAAAATCCAAAC
>DAISHL010000164.1:0-5341 GCA_036822555.1 Bacteroidota bacterium
TTTTTCGCCCGCAGAAATACTACCGATCAGCATCAACATACACGAATTTTTGAGCACAGGAGCCGAGGCATGTATCATTGATGTTCGTACACCCAAAGAGTTTCTTCAGGGGCACATTCCCGGGGCTGTAAACATACCATTATTCACGAACGAAGAGAGGGCAATTGTTGGAACCATTTATAAGAAAGAAGGAAGGCAGCCTGCAATACTAAAAGGGCTTGAGCTGGTTGGCCCCAGAATGGCAGAGATCATTCACAAAGTGCAGGCCATAGCCAAAGGAAATACTGTGTGTGTGCATTGCTGGAGGGGTGGAATGCGGAGCGGTAGTGTCGGATGGTTATTGGAGATGTTCGGATTTAAGGTATATACTTTGAGAGGAGGATATAAGGCCTTTAGAAAAGTAGTTTTATCAGGATTTAAAATTGAAACGCAGGTACTTATTCTGAGTGGAAAAACAGGCACAGGCAAAACGCATATTTTGCATCAACTGCAAAAGATCGGCGCACAAGTGATCGATCTTGAAAGGCTGGCAAATCATAAAGGAAGTGCCTTCGGAGCCCTGGGCGAAGAAGCTCAGCCAACACAGGAGCAGTTTGAAAATGAGCTGTATGTGAATATCCTTAAGATCAACACCACGTCGCCTGTTTGGATCGAGGACGAAAGCCGTCTTATTGGCACAAAGGTGGTGCCTGATGAGCTTTGGAGAACAATGCGAAACTCAATTGTAGTATATGTGGAGGTGCCTTTTGAGGACAGGGTGAATAACCTCATACAGGATTATGGAAAATTCACGCATGATGAATTGCGCGACTCTATCTTAAAGATCAGCAGAAGATTAGGCCCCGAGCAAACAAAATTAGCAATTGACGCATTGGATAATTCAGACATCAAGACCGTTTGTGAACTGTGATTGGATTACTACGATAAACCGTATTCAAACGGATTAAAGAAGAGAGAGAATCTTAGAATTGAGACCTATGTGTATGAGAACATGAATTTTGAGTTGATAGCGAAACATTTACACGAAACAGCATTGTATGACAGAGATTAAACTTACCGACTATAGTCATAGTTCAGGATGTGGTTGTAAGATCGCACCTGATGTACTTGAAAAGATCTTGCACACGAATCATAAAGCACAAACCTACAAAAACCTATTGGTAGGCAATGAAACGAGGGATGATGCCGCGGTGTATGATCTGGGCAACGGAAAGGCTTTGATCAGCACGGTTGATTTCTTTATGCCTATAGTGAACAGCGCTTATGATTTTGGGCGGATAGCGTCCGCGAATGCCATTAGTGATGTATATGCCATGGGCGGAACACCAGTGTTGGCAACAGCGATCTTGGGTTGGCCGGTGAACAAGCTGCCTGCCGAACTTGCAAAAGAAGTGCTGGAGGGAGCACGTGCAATCTGTGAACAGGCAGGAATACCTTTAGCCGGAGGACACAGCATTGATGCCCTTGAACCAATGTTCGGACTTTCAGTGAACGGACTGGTGGATACAGATCATTTGAAAAGGAACAGCACCGGCAAAGAAGGAGACCTGATTTATGTGACAAAAAAACTCGGTGTAGGGATATTGGCAACGGCCATGAAGAGAGGCAAATTGAAGGACGAACATTTACAAGAGTGGACAGAACAATTATGTACACTTAACAGTATTGGGGCCGCATTGGGGCCGCTGAGTTATGTGCATGCCATCACAGACATCACGGGCTTTGGGCTGCTCGGCCATTTGATCGAGATGTCGGAGGGTGCCGGAATGTCTGCAGAAATAGACTTCTCTAAAGTGCCGGTAATTAATGGTGCAATGGAGTATAGTAGTCAAATGATCGTACCGGATAATTTATACAGGAACTGGAATAACTATGAGAAGAAGACGAGCAGCATTGGAACGGAATCTTTTTTTATTTTGAACGATCCACAGACCAATGGTGGCTTAATGGTGTGCGTTGATCCTATGTTTCAAACGCAATTTGAAGATGTTCTCAGAGCAAACGGATTACAAGAGTTTGCAACCCCAATAGGCAGGCTTGTTCCAAAGGCAGAGCATTGTGTTGTTCTCAAGGCCTGATCACAGGTATTTGATACCCATGACACAAACGTCATCAATTTGCTCAACCTCTTGAGGCGTACCATCTTCACGTGGCCAAGCTTTCCATTTTTCAAAAGAATCAGCAATAGTATGTTTTTGTTTGGAAAGTTCGTTACCAGCAATTGATTGGATCAACTGTTGAAGCTGCTTCAGTTTGTATTTTTTTCCTTTTGGCCCGCCGAACTGATCTCCAAAACCATCTGTGATCATGTATACAAGGTCATTCTTTTCAAGAGTAAACTGGAATGATCTGAACGACTCTTTCTTTTCTCCAATTCCAACAGGCATTCTGTCTCCTTCAAGTTCAACAACCTCATTGTTTCTGATCACAAAAGGCTTGTTGTTGGCTGCGGCATATGTAATGGTTGGATTGTTATCCTCAAACATCATTAAAATGCCATCGAAGCCGTCCTTTTGGCCTTCTTTATTCACATTCTCTATCAATCGGCTTCTGACATAATTAAGTACTTCATTTGGTTGTACGATATTCTTTTCATTGATGGCTTCACTCATGTAACCGATGTTCAACAAACTCATGAAGGCTCCGGGAACTCCATGGCCAGTGCTGTCGCAAACAGCAATATAGAACCTGTTGTTATTCTTTGTTGCCCAATAGAAATCACCACTCACAATATCCTTAGGCTTAAAAAAAATGAAATGTTCGTTCAGGAAATTGGATCTGAAGTAATCGTCTGTGGTCAGCAATGCATTTTGTATACGGCGCGCATAATAGATCGAATCCATTACCTCTTTATTTTTCAAATGAAGTGCCGCAAACGCTGTTGATATTTCCGCACGTTGGTGTTCAATGATTCCTTTTTGTTTTTGTATTAGTTTAAATCGTTGGTAAAGGATAATGGCAAACACAAGACATATAAGACCGCCAATTAATGACGCAACAAAAATTATGCGTTGACGTTTGAGTTCATCTGCGTGCATTATTTCACGCTTTTCCTGATCGGCTTTGAATTCTGTCTCCTTAAGGTCAAACTCATACTGGTATTGCTTTTTAAGACCGGCTTTACGTGTTTGTTCATTGTTCATGCTGTCGCGCATGGTAATGTAAAGCTCATGCATATCCAACGCTTCTTTGAAGTTGTTGCTGCCTTTTTCAAGGAAAAAAAGAAGGTGAGACGTACGCTTGATGATATCAGGGTATCCTAACTTATTTCCAATATCTAATGCTTCATAAGCATATTTTTTACCGAGAGCAAGCTCATTTTTGTAGCGGTATAATGTACCAAGATTAAATAGGGCATAGGCAATGCCAGCTTCGTCCTTTATCAATTGACGGTACATAAGGCTACGCTCAAAAAAATTCTGTGCCTTTGTGAAGTTTTTTTCTCGAAGGTAGATCCAACCAATATTTCCGAGGCAAGTACCTATACCTTCTTTATCTCCTGTCTTTTCATTCCACACCAATGCGCGTGTGTAGTATTCCAGTGCCTTTTGGTTATCCTTGCTTTTTTCGTATACCAAACCAATATTGCTTAGTGTAGATGAAATACCTCTTTTGTTGTTAAGCTTTTCCCACTCGCTCAAAGATGAACGCAAATGCTCAAGCGCCTTGTCATATTCTTCCAATTCAAAGTACAGCATTCCAATATTGTTCAATGAGGAGGCCTTACCTTTTGAATCCTTAAGCTCGTCACAGATCTTAAGGCATTTAAAGTAATAATCAAGTGCCTTCGATGTTTGTCCAATATTCTTATAGATCAATCCAATGTTATTATATACATCACTCATTCCTTCTTTGAACTGAAGTTCCTCAAGGATGTACATGCTTAATATAAAATAGTCAAGTGCTTTGTCTTTCTTTCCTGCCAGATTGTATGCGAACCCAAAATTATTGTAGGATCCGGCTAGTGTTCGTTTATAGTTTTTTTGCAGATCACCCGTGCTTCCGCTCTGTGAGAGTTTAGCCTTGGAAATCCTCAGCATTAGTTTATTGTAAGGCAACCAGGCATTTTGGTCTTCAAGGTTCTCTGTAAGAAACACCAGATAATTCATTTTTACAGTATCGTTCTTTTCTACTCGGTACAATGTCAGAATAGAATCGATCATGTTCCTGTCGTATGCCTGAAAAGAATCATAGGGCAACGAGTCAACCATATATCTGGAAGGATCAGCAAACTGTGCCTTGAGACACAGGCTGCTCACTAAAATAATAAGTATGTGTAAGGCACGATTCATAAAGTGTTTTTGTGCAACAATGCGGAAGGACCATTAAACATAGGAAAAATTATTCTAAAACGCTAAATCATTTTAGCGTTGGAGACGAAGTTTTAATAATAAAATCTGTTTTGTATATTTGATAGATATGAGCGCTCGCTTCGCATTTATTTTTTCGTTTTTTTTCTCGTTACTGGCGCATGCCGGAAATCCTGGTGATTCCCTGAGAGAAATAATTAAGGGAAAGGCAAGCGATTCTGCCAAAGTGATGGCTTATTCAGCTTTGTCTTATGAACTAATCCAGGAACCACAAAAGATCAATGAACTTTTGTCTGACATGGCCGATTTTTGTGAGAAGATCAAAAGTAACCACATCAAGGCTCTGTGCTTAAGAAAGATCGGCGTGATCTATGGAAACCTGGATAGCTACGACGAGGCTTTAGAGTATACTTTCAAGTCTGCCGAGATCTTTGAGAAATTAGGCGACAAGGATGGTTTAGCCAACTGTTACAACAATATCGGGAGCTTCTACAATTCAAAAGGTGACTTCACAAAGAACATGATGTTTCACCAGCGCGCCATCGACTACCATTTCAAAAGCATTGATATTAGAACGGAGATACACGATACAGACCAGATCTGTAACTCCTATAACAACATTGCCAACGTATATATGTCGCTTGGCATATATAACAAGGCCTTGGAATATTTTGGCATGGCCAATGAGATCTACAAGAAGATAGGAGATGGCAACTCACGGGAAATGGTGACCATGAATCTTGGGGAATGCTATAAAGAGATGGGTATAAAGGAGAACAACCCAGGATACTTGCGTACAGCCCTTCATTATTTTTTATCGGTGTTAAAGAACTACAACGACAGCAATGTGAATAATCGCTACTCAGGCGGACTCACAAGTGTTGGCCAGGTATACTGTGAACTTGGGAATTACAGTGTTGGTATCCCTTACCTTGAGAAAGGATTGGATGTGAGCAGGGCCATTCACGATAAGAACACCATGTTGAAGTGTTCCGAGATCCTGTCAAAAGCCTATGAGCGTACGGGAAAAC